>DASSIZ010000013.1 GCA_035691485.1 Terriglobales bacterium | reverse complement strand
ACCGTGCAAGACATCGGGAATCCGGGTAGCGCGACGAGCATGAATGACAGCGGCCAGGTGACCGGCACCGGACCGCACGCATGGATCTGGTCGAATGGGCAGGTGACGGACTTGGGCGCGCTGACTGCGAATGGTACGAGTTGGGGAATGCAGATCAACAACTCGGGCCAGGTGGGCGGCTTCTCGCAGGCCAGCGACGGAAACAATCACCCCATCCTCTACTCGAACGGCAAGATGAACGACCTTGGGCTGCCGCCGGGTGGGACGGCTGCGGAGGGGTGGGGCCTGAATAACGCCGGGCAGGTTGTCGGAGGGGGTGACACACCGGATGGCCACGTGGCCTTTGTCGTTACCGGCGGGAAGATGCAGGTCTTGCCGCCATTGACGGGAAGCTACAGCCCAACGAATGGCGCCGAAGCCCGAGGCATCAACGACAGCGGTGTAGTGGTAGGAACTGCGACCGTGGGCACGTCGACGAGCCATGCCGTGATGTGGACGAACGGAACGATCCAGGACCTTGGCATCGCCACGGGTAACTCGCTCGGATTGCGCATCAACAACTCGAATCAGATCGTCGGAAATTTTGCGCAGGGCTCCATGTGGCACGCCTTTCTTTGGTCGAGCGGCACGCCGACAGACCTGGGGACGATTGCGGGGCGCGATTCGAGTAACGCGTGGGCGATTAACAACGCCGGCGTCGTGGTGGGGTCGTCGTTCATCAACGCGCAGCCGGTGAAGGACTCGGTCGCGTACATCTACCAGAACGGCCAGCTCCAGGATCTGAATACCTTGCTGCCGGCGAATTCCGGCTGGGTGTTGGCGATCGCCGTCGACATCAATAACCGGGGGCAGATCCTCGCGGGCGGTACTCACAATGGACAGGCCGGCTTATGCATCCTGACCCCGAGCAAATAGAGGCCAGGAGCTCTGAGCAATCTACTTTGCTTCGAAGTATGTACCTCGGGAAAGGTGCGGAACATCGATGTTTTGAAATCTGAAGGGCAGCGACGGATCGTGAAAAGGCAGTGGGCCCGACTGAAGTTGATAATGCAAGTGCGGCCCGAATGAGTCTCCCGAGTTTCCCAGCTTTCCAACCACTTGGCCGACGGCGACCCGTTCGCCTGCCTTGACCGTGACTGAGCCTGGTTGCAAGTGCATCAATACGCTGTATTCGGATTTGCCGTGGTCGATGATGACGCAATTTCCCATATACGCCATAACCGGGTCATGCAGTGCCGCGAGCGAATTGGTGTCGGGGTCTCCCGGGCGCGGGTTGTCGGGTACATCATTGCGAGCATAAGTCACGATTCCAGCCGCGGGGGCGAGTATCTCGCGACCCCAACCCGAAGCCGAAGCGTTTTCGTCGGCATCGTTTTTCTGTTCCGCATAGTTCTGGTCCAAGCCGCGCACGTCGATGGCGAAGTCAGTGCCAATGCCGCCGCCATGGCCGCCGTTGGTGCCCCAGTCCTGCCCAACAACGCCCCGACCACGAAACGGAACGATGAGCGATGTCTTTTGTTGGTAGTACTGAATTGGGATCATCAACATCTGTTCTACCCGGCGACCCTTCGCGTCGGCGACTTTTACCCGGACATTTGCGGAGTCAATCGCCAGCGCTTGGGGGCAGCGGAAGTAAAAGTGAAGGTCAAATGCTTCGGGCAGCGTAAACATGCGCCGAGGGGACCCGACCGGAGTATCCGGCAGAAGTCGATAGTTCACTCTTTTGATCTTCGCCAGCAGTTCGGTCGTCCACTCCTGCCGCTCGACGGTAGATCGGCCATTTGAGAGCTCCACGCTGGCGGAGATCGGGGTGAGCGCGCAATCGGTGGAACAAATCACGGCAATATCGAACACGAATGATGATGTCCTGGTATTTCCCGGATCGTCTACTTTGTAGACAATTCCCGGCACAACCTGCAGATGGAAGTCGGGCTGGCTGGCCGATGAAGGTTGGACGGCGACTAGGCTCGCAAGTATTAGCAGAACCAGCGCAACTCGACTCATACAGCCCACCCCAGACGTCTTAGACGAGCTGTGGGACGCTCGGTTAGCGAGTTTTTGTGGACCGGAGAGAAATCCTCAGAACGAAGAACCGCGTGCGACAGAGCTACGGGATGAAGCGAAGAAATACCGTCCGATGGCGGCCTCGCTCCCGCGCACGAGGGCGTGCGCGCTCCAACTACTGACTGCACTTCCAACTTCTGCCCTCGCTCCACTTTAAAGTCATGGCATCGAGTGTTGTTCGGCTTCTTTGAATCGTGTTGTACCGGCAAACAACGGCACTCCCGCGACCCCGAGCCCAAGCGGCAAATGCCCGGCTACAGCGGGAAATTATTCGAAGAGGCAGCCCGGAGCAGGTGCGCTGGATTCCTCGGGCAGATAAATCTGCAGCCACTTGGCAACCACGGTACCGAGCGCAAAGTGGAGCTGGACATCGTTTTCGTTAAGAGTTTTCCAGGTACTCAGAGCGGGATCGAAAGCGTGCCCGGCGCCATCGAGGGTACGAACTTCGACGTGGTTGTCACGAATCCGATAGTCGTTGATGACCGGTGCGCGTGCAGGCTCAATACGTAAACGTTTGGTGACCATAAAATTCCGCCCTTTCTTCCCAGGGGACTCGTTGAGGTGCCGGGAAATCCGCGGCGACGAAGGCTGCGCTGGATGGGGCGTGCGGGTCGCGATGGTTCAGCATCCGGGAACTGCGCTTTACCCGTACACAAAAGATCGCGAACACGACGGCGCCGGCAGCGATGCCGATCAGGACTCCGGCCAGGATGTCTTGCATTGGTGAGTCTCCCGTGTTCAGTGTGAAGCGGCGCTTGATAACCAGATGCGGGGCAGCGGGGAAGGGTGGTGGTACTCGGAAAAAGGGTGAGCAGCGGGCGGGGAGAGACCCTGCGTTGGATGGGGCACCGTCACCCGCGGGGGCACGTCCTTCCGTAACACGCGCGAACTGGTACTTAGGCTCATCCTAGCAGGAGCAGTTCAGAAGTCCCGAGTTGCCAGGTGCAGCCATGGCGGGAAGTGTGTGCCGGAACTGGAGACCAGGGACACAGCAGCTTCGCGAAGACGGTGCCTGCGCCGCGCACCGAAGAGGAGAGCACATGGCAGAGTTGACGAAAGAGGGCGGGCCCGATCAGCCGGCGCGCTTAATGCGATTTCCGATGGAGTTGCCAATGCGCTATCGCTACGCGGGGGCATTCCAGTGGTATCGAGGAGTAACCAAGGACGTGAGCTGCAACGGGATGCTGTTTCGCGGGCCGGTGCCGATGGAAGTGTTCGCGCCAGTCGAGGTGCGGATGTCGCTGCCGAAACAGATGACCGGAGACACGGCGGCAACCATGCTGTGCGGCGGATTCATCGCGCGGGTGCCGGAGTCGAAAACGACGCTGGAGGAGGCGGAGCTGGCGGCGACCTTCAATACCTACCGGCTGCTGACTACCAACGGCCATCGGCGGGAAGCGGTGAATTTGTCGGACCGGGCAGTGGAGTCGGCACGCGATGACCTGATCGAACAGTTCATCCACGAATTCCGCAACATGCTGGAAGTGGTGATCGGGCACGCGGACCTGATCCTGATGAACAAAGAGCTGGAGGCGTCGGTAAGAATGTCGGCGCTGCGCATCCGGGACGCCGGAGAACGGGCAGCGACGCTGACCAAGGCGCTGGGAGGATGAGGGCAGTAGGGTAAGTAATTTGGTAATTGCGGAATGGAAGCAGAATTGCCGAACCGCGGAATTGTGGAATTGAACAACCATTCTGCGATTCGTCAAGCCCGTTACTCCTGAGTTCCCGCACCTCGGTAACTTGCCGATGGGTTCAGGGAGCAGTAACTTTCGCTATAGTACTCCGGGGAGAAGATCATGGCTCATCCCGAAGTGGGGGTAGCGAGTGCGCCTGCGAAATTCCGCGAACTGCGGCGCTGGCCACGATTGCAGATTCGTGTGCCGGTGACCGTGATCGTCAAGAAACCCAACAAGACGGTGTACATCGACGGTCGCGGAACCGACCTGAACGAGGGCGGCATTGCGGTGTTTGCGGGATCAGAGCTAGGGATCGGGGAAGAAGTGGAGATCAGCTTTACGCCGCCGTACCACGGCGAGCCGCTGATCGCGCGCACCATCATCCGCAACCGGCGTGGATATACCTACGGAATGGAATTTGTGACTGAAACGAAAATCGATGAGGAGCGGGTGAGCCGCATTCGCCAGGTGCTGAGAGCGTTAGGGTCGGATGTGGCGTAAGGCGATCAGAATTATTGAGGGTGGAGAGCCCGGCGCAAGCCGGGCTTTTTGAATTTGGTGATGGAGTGATTCAAAAGCTCGGGCTGAGGTCCTCGCGGAACTACCCACGGCTCACGCCGTGGGCTGAAATTGTGCCGGTCTCGCTACGCTCGGGCTGAGGTTCCGGGGCGGTCATGTTCGGACCTTTAACCACAGTGGGCACGGAGGGGTCGAAAAGCATTTCAAGAAAAGCATAGAGGATGAGGATGACAGGGCTGAGTTCACGGATTGGAATGCCTGTCGGCGGTTGCGCGGCTGCGGGCGGTGGAGGGTCCTTCGACCCGGGCCTGCGCCCTCGCTCAAGATGACAGGGGGTTGAGCGCACGGATTGGAATGTTTTGCCGCTGCTGGAATATTGTTTATCGCTGCTGGATTCAGAGCAGCTGAGCACGAGCAGGTACCCGGAATTTGTGAGTCACAGCAGGCCGTCCCTATCGCTGTCATCAAAGGTGACAACCTGGGTCAGCAACGATGACAACTCGTTAATGTGGGGTAGCATCGCACTGCAGCGTGGGGCGGACACTTCGCAGTTTCGAGCATTTTCATCCTTACCGGCTGAGCCCGGCAGAGGAGCAGCTCCGACGAGACTTCACCGGAGACGAATCCGAGTTGCGCGTGCTCAGGCGGTACCTGGAACTAGCCGATGACGCGCTGGAGCTTGAGCGCCATCCTCGTCCTTATCTCATCTCGCGAGACGAGAAGTAGGTACTCAGGACATTTCTAATTATCAGGACAGTTCCATTTCTCAGGACATTTCCAGGGACAGGCATGGCTAGGGGCTGCGGGCTGGGGCCAGGGGGCCGGGAGTCAGGGACCAGGAGTCAGTTGCGTCCTTTACAATGCGCGCATGGAAAACGAGCAGAAGGTATATATCACGAAAGCGGGGCTGCCGCTGCGGATCGAGCTGGACTGGCCATTTCACCGGTCGCAGTCGGGGGCAGATTTTTATGTGCTGCACGGCACGGTAACGCTGGAAAACAGCGGAGGACTGCATGCGCTGGTGGCGCTGCAATTGACAGTGACGGTTCGCGAGGTGCTGCCGTCGCTGGAGGCCAAAGACGTGGAAACGCCCGCCATCAACACGGTGCGGAAAGCGGTGGACCGCAAGGAGATCGAATTCCAGAAGACGCCGAAGCGGGTGCCGGTTCCGTTCGGCAGCCGCAGCTACGATTTCAAGCGTCAGCAGTGGGCGTTTGGCGATGTGACGGATGAGGAGCGGGCGGCGCTGCTGCTGCGGAAAATCTATTGGAGCACGAAGCTGGGCGCACCGCGAGTGCTGATCGGAGAAGCAACGGACGCGCAGTACCTGGACACGACGCCGGAGCACTTGCTGGCGATGGCGGGCGCGCTGCCGGAGTTGAGGGTATCGGGTGAGTACGCGGTCGCGGCGGCGGAGCTGATGGGGCGCGGGGGCGAGATCGAAGAGCAGGCACGAGTGGCGCGCGAGGAACTGGAGAAGAAGCACGCGTTTGAAAGAGGATAGTCGCTAGCTCCTGCCTGCGAACGCCCGGTTTTCACATCGCGGCGCGGCCCTTGTTGATGGACAGGCTGCCGTTGACGGTGGAGACGTCGAGTTCCCGCCCGCCGCTGCCGATGGTTCCCGTCATGTTTTTGGGACCGTGGCTGAACCCGATGTTTCCCTGCACGGTGAGCGGGAAGTCGGTGCTCAAGTTGCCGTTCACGGAGCTGAAGTGGACCTCGGCATTGAGGTCCTCGGGCATGTAGAGCGTGACCGAGCCGTTCACGGAAGAAATCTTGAGCCTGCCCTCCCAGTCGGAGCTGCCCATTGATACCCTGATGGCGCCGTTGACGGACACCGCCTCGACATACGAAGAGCTGCTGACGTCAACCGATCCGTTGACTGTGCTCGCCTTCACCGGGCGTCCCATGTTCTGGGCGTTAACGTTGCCGTTGACGTTGTAGCCGCGGAAGCGGAGGTTGCGGGGGAGAGTGACTCTGAAGTCGACCCGGGCGTGAATATCGCCGTGGGAATGAGAGTTGGAGTCGCCGCTGCAGCTGCTGCCGGGATACACGGCGCAGACGGTGATGCCGTCGCCGGTCTGGACGAGTTCGACGCGAACCTGGTCGCGGTCAGGACCACTCTTCTCGGCGGAGATGTCAATGGTATCGCCGTTGCTGCCCTGGGCATCGATGGAGCCGTTGATGTCCTTGATCTGTACCACCTGGTTGGGAGCAAGTTTTCCGGACCAGTGAAAGTGATCGCCCTGTGCCTGGGCGAGACTCAGCGAGCACAGGCCGAGCATGATCACGAGGAGCAGAAGGAGCCGGGAATGGCGGTTGGAGTTCATGGCACACCCTTTCCCTACATCAGACGCGTTGGGAGGAAATACGTAAGCACGGGGACAAAGGTTCCAGGGATGAAATGAGACGCGGCGACGGGTAGAGAGTTGCGGAACCCACCGCCTGGCTGCGCATCTAAGACCTATGCCTGAAACACAGATAGTGGTCCTTGGTGGCGGGTGCTTCTGGTGCCTGGAAGCGGTGTTGGATCGCGTGACGGGGGTTAAGTCGGTCGAATCCGGCTACATGGGTGGACGGCGCGCCAATCCCACATACCAACAAGTGTGCAGCGGCGCCACCGGTCACGCCGAAGTGGTTCGCGTCAGCTTCGATCCGGGACAAGTCAGCTTTCGCGAGCTCCTGGACATCTTCTTCACCATCCACGATCCCACCACGCTGAACCGGCAGGGCAATGACGTTGGCACCCAGTACCGGTCGGTGATCTTCTACACGTCAGATGAGCAGCGGAGCGAAGCCGAACAGACGATTGCCGAACTGAATGCGTCCAAGGCTTTTCCGGGTCCGATCGTTACGGCGGTCGAGCCGGCCAAGGAATTTTACGAGGCGGAGGATTACCACCAGGAATACTACGCGTCAAATTCTTCCGCTCCGTATTGTCAATACATTATTGCGCCCAAGCTGAAGAAGTTTGAAGAAAAGTTTGGGAAGAAGACCGCCACGCAATAAAAGCAGCCACGGATTTATACAGAGAACCACGGACCCGATCCGTGATAATCCGCGGCTGATTTGCTGACTCTAATCGGACGGCCGGAAGCTGTACCCGAGCGACACCCCAAAGCTGTTGGCACGTGGCCCGGCAAATTCCACGTTGTTACGGATCAGGTAGAGATGCGCTTCCGGACGTACAAACACATTGCCGTGAAGATAAAGGCGCAAGCCGCCGCCAATGTGTCCCATGAAGTGGCTGTTGCTGGTGTAATTGGTGCACCCGCTGAAGGCACTGCAAGAGAGCGTGCCGTTGTAGAAGCGCAGGCTTTCGGCGCCGATTCCCGCCATCAGTTCCGGCGAAACGGCGCGCGAAAGCTTGGGCGCCCAGATACCGTTGAAGTCATAGAACAGCGGCCGGAAGGGCTGGAATCCCTGGTACAAATCCTGTTTTCCCCGCCATGACACTTCACCGCCGATGCCAAAGTTGTGGCGGAAGAGGAAGTCACCGCTGAAGGTGGGATATCCACCCCCACCGATGTATTGCGGGAAATAATTCCCGGTTGCGCTGGAGGCCGATGTTCCCATCAGCGTTCGTACGCCGAATGCGGCATCGACCTGTTGCGCGTAGGCAGCGCCCGCAGCCAGGCAGAACAGGCAAAACGTCAACACCAAGAAGGTCTTCTTCACTGTCGCTCCTTCACCAATGTGGATCACGCCCCCAGAGATCAAAACCGGGTTCCGTGAAAAAGTTCCGAAAAGTACTGGGATGGCAACGCGGCGAACAGGACGTTTTCTTCTTCTTCCAGGCTTTCTTCATCCATGTTGCGACACCGCCGCCGACAAAAGAGCCAAGTAGTTTCTTGTAAACCGGTTGCCCAGACCACCCTCGTCCCGCTGCCGGGTTCTAATAGCGGAGATAGTCGTGTGTATCCCCAACGGAGGTATGAGGCATGAAGTCTTTAGTAATCATGGTTGCGACAGGTGCGCTGCTGGTGGGCATGGCAGTGGCCCAGCAATACCCATCGCAGGATTCGCAATATCCCAACAACCAGTATCCCGACGACCGGTATCCGCAGCAGCAGAATTCGCAGTATCCCAATAGCGGCTACGGAACTTACGTGATACCAGCGGGAAGGCAGCTGCAGATCCGCACCAACGAGAGCATTACCGCTGATGCGCAGAGCGCCGGCCGGACGTACTCGGCGGAAATCGCGCAGGACGTGATCGGCCAAAATGGGCAGGTGCTGATCCCGCGGGGCGCGCCCGCGCAATTGACGGTGCAAAACGTGAGCGCCGGCAACATGGGAGTGGGCAATAACCAGGTCGCGCTGGCGTTGCAGTCGGTGAACGTGAACGGCCGCACCTACAACGTGATTTCCAATACCACCAAGCAGTCGGGAGATCGCGGAATCGGGGCCAACAAGCGCACGGCTGAAATGACCGGGGGCGGCGCGCTGCTCGGCACCGTGATTGGCGCGGTGGCCGGGGGCGCGAAAGGCGCGGTCATTGGCGCCGTAGTCGGGGGTGGCGCGGGCGCAGCCGCCCAGGTCGCAACGCGAGGTAAAGAAGTCAAGGTCCCGGCGGAAACGGTGCTGACCTTCAAGCTTGACCAGCCGTTATCGCTGCAATAAGGATGTGAATCGCAGAAAGAAGAAAGGCCTCGGCTCAGTGCCGGGGCCCTATATTTGTGAGGGGCGCTCCCGGCGCTGTGCCATCGCCTCAAGCGTCGACGACGACACCGGGAAACAAGCGGGCAGGGGCAAAGGAAGTTACCCGTTGACAAGGTTCCGGCCGTTCTTTTTCCCATGCTGTTGGGCTATAGTGACGACGCGGAGCCATCTATAGCGGTTGCAGGACGATGAGCACCACGAAAGCGATCCCGGAGAGGGCGGGTGTGTCGAGCACGCTGCGCAATATGCCCGCCGTGGTTTGTTTCGACGGCGACACCCTGGCGCAGAACGCCATTGCCGCCTGCCAGCGCTATGCCAAGCTGAAATATTCCGAACTCGCGGGCCGCGAGGCTGAGACCATCGTGGTCGTCTCCTCGGAACGCCTGCTGGCGCAATACCAGCCGCTGTTGCGCACGCCCAACATCCGTATCATCGCCCTGACCAATACCCGCTTTCACGATCCCCGGCTCGACGGCTCCGTCTATGGCTACCTGCCGGCGAACAGTCCGTTCCCGTTGGTGGAGCGCATGATGGACAACGCGCTCGACCATATTCACCTGCTGGCGACGCGCCGCGACGCCAACGAGCGGCTGGATCGCGCCACCCGGGAAATCAACGAGTTGAACGCCATAGGTGCGGCACTCTCCGCCGAGCACCAGTGGGAAAAGCTGTTGGAAATGATCCTGACCAAGTCGCGCCAGATCACCAAGAGCGACGCGGGATCGCTCTACCTGGTGGAGGAAGTTAAGCGCGACCATCCCGCGCTTCCGGCCGGCGATCCCAACGCCACCGCGACCCAACTGCAGGCGCTGCAGGAGACAAAAGAATATTGCGGCGCCAAGCTGGCCATCAGCCGCAGGGAAGATACGCGAAGAATGTTGCGTTTCAAGCTGACGCAGAATGAAACGCTCGGCAATCTCCCGTTCCACGAAGCATTGCTGGAGATCAACGATAGATCGATTGCAGGATACGTGGTCAGGACCGGCGAGACGGTTAACCTGGAAGACGCGTACCACCTGCCGGAACTGGTGCCGTACTCGTTCAACCGCAGGTTCGACGAGGACTCGGGATACCGGACCAAGTCGATGATCGCCGTGCCCATGCGCAATCCCAAGACCGGCGAGATCGTGGGCGTGGTGCAGCTGATCAACGCGAAACGTAAATATGAGACCAAGCTGAATTCGCTCTCGGCGGTGGTTTCGCAGGTAGTGGCTTACACCGTCCGGCAGCAGGAGATGATTGCATCCCTGGCCAGCCAGGCGGCGGTCGCCATGGACAACAGCCTGCTCTACCAGCAACAGCGCGACCTGTTCGAGGGATTTGCGAAGGCCGCGGTGAGAGCCATCGAGTTGCGCGATCCGACCACCTCCGGTCATTCCGAACGGGTGGCAACCGGAACGGTGGCACTGGCGGAGGTTTTGGATCGCGCCAGCGACGGACCGTACAAGGACCTCACCTTCACGCGCGACCAGATCAACGAGATCCATTACGCATCGCTGCTGCACGACGTGGGCAAGATCAGCGTGCCGGAGAAGGTCCTGGTGAAAGCGAAAAAGCTCTATCCAGACCGGTTAAAACTGGTGAAACAGCGGTTCCAGATTGTGAAGGGCCGGATCATGGTCGAATCGCTGCAGTCGCGCCTGCAATACATGCTGGCGAAAAGCCGCGATGAGTACCTGGCAAAGCTGCCCGAGTTCGACGCCATCATCGAGCAGCAGTTGAAGGAAGTGGACGGATACTTTGCCACCATCTTGCAGTCGAATGAGCCCACCGTTCTGCCGGAGGGGAATTTCGAAAAGCTGGCCGAAATCGCGGCGAGGCATTTCCTGGATTTCGATGGCGAGGACCAGGCATTACTGGCGGAAGACGAGGTGCGGCTGCTCTCGATTCGAAAGGGCACCCTGGACGAGATGGAGCGCGAAGAAATGGAATCGCACGTCAGGCACACCTTCGACTTCCTGAAACAGATTCCCTGGACCCGGCAAATCGGCAATGTTCCCGAGATCGCCCGCGGTCACCACGAAAAGCTGACCGGCGAAGGATACCCGTTCAGGCTTTCCGCCCCGGAAATCCCGCTACAGACACGAATGATGACCATCTCCGACATTTTTGATGCGCTGGTGGCCGGCGACCGCCCTTACAAGAAGGCGGTGACGCACGAGCGAGCCCTGGACATCCTCGGAATGGAAGTGGAAGACGGCAACCTTGATCGCAATCTCTTCCAGGTGTTCCTAGAAGCGAAAGTATTCGAGCGCTGGAAGGTTTAGGCGTCTCCTGCTGAACGGGCTTGCCCCGGCCACTCCGGCCTGCTACTCGCGATAATCTACTTAGCCCGCCAGCAGCGGCAAACCAGCGCCAAAGCCGCTGACATCCCACTCCGCAAAGCAAGCCCAACTGTTGTTCCCCCTGAGGTCAACAATGTCACGCATTGCCCTAGTTGTCGCCAGCTTGGTGATTTGCGGGTTGTGGATTGGCTGCGGAGGAAATGCGTCCAGCGCCAACAACCAGCCGACCCCAACCACACCGACCACGGCAGGGACACCATCCACGCCGACAAATCCCCCGCCGCCAGCGCCGGGAACCAGCTCACCCGCAACCAGCTACACGGTTACGGATCTCGGCGTCCCCACCGGTTTCCAGTTCAGCAGCGCGCAAGCAGTGAATGCCAATGGAGCGGCAGCCGGCAAAGTGTTCAATAGCGCTGGGGACTTCCAGGCAGCGATCTTCTCCGGTGGATCCGCGAAAGCTTTGGGCACGCTGGGCGGAGGTGTCAGTTCTGCGAGCGGCATCAACGATGCCGATGAAGTGGTGGGACTCTCGATCAACCCCAACGGCGACAACCGCGCGTTTCTCTACTCGGGCGGCGCGCTGAAAGACCTGGGCACGCTCGGTGGGAGAACGTCGGGGGCGGCTGACATCAACAATGCCCACCAGATCGTCGGCGCATCCGCGATCAGCGGCGATGCCGTGAACCACGCCTTTCTCTACAGCAACGGCGCCTTCAAGGATCTTGGGACACTGGGCGGGCCCAATAGCGCCGCCAACGGTATCAACGAGGCTGGCGTGGTCACCGGCCAGTCGGACCTGCCGGGATGTACTTCGATGAGCTGCCAGTCGCATGCCTTTCTGTGGAACGGAACCATGACCGACCTGGGCACGCTGGGCGGCGCCACCAGCATCGGTTATCACGTCAATGCGAGCAGCCAGGTTGCGGGTGCGTCCGAGGTGACCGGGCTGCCCAACTTCCACGCTTTTCTTTATGCGAACGGCAAGATGACCGACCTCGGCGCCTTGCCCGGAAAGGACATCAGCAGCGCCGCGGACATCAACGATGCCGGCCTGGTGGTGGGAACATCGTCCACCTTCTCGACTCGCGGTGGCGACAATGTCGCGTGCGCGTGGGCCAACGGCAAGGTGACCGATTTGAATACGCTCCTCCCCGCCGGCTCCGGATGGACCTTGAATATCGCCTGGGCCATTAACAACAAGGGCCAGATCACCGGCCTGGGAATGCATAACGGCGTGCAGCACGCGTTCCTGCTGACGCCGCAGTAAGAGTGGTGTGGCGCGGGTCTCCGACCCGCGTCGCCTCAATACAATTCTGTTAGCAGCGCGTAAGCCCGGCGCAGGTGTGGAATCACGATGGAGCCGCCGACAATCAAGGCGACGTTGAGCGCTTCTTCCTGCTCCGCCCGCGAGGCCCCCAGCCGGTACGACTGGATGATGTGGTAATTGATGCAGTCGTCGCAGCGCAGCCCGGCCGAGACCACCAGCCCCATCAATTCTTTGTACTTCGCCGGGATGGTTCCATCCAGGTAGGTGTTGTGGTCGAGATTGTAGAAGCGTTTGACCAGGTGGTTGTCGGCGGCATCCACGTTCTGGTTCAGCCGGCGGCGTGTCTCGAGGAACTGGCGCGCGATCGGGCTGCGCGCGGCGGCGTCTTCTTCGGAATGCAGGTAAGCGGGTTCGCGAAGTTCAGGCATGGTGACAGTCTGAGGTTTCAGGTTTCACGTTTCAAGTTTCACCGCGTCGGGCGCCAAGCTTTTCGGCAAGCTCTAAAAAATCTCCGGCCACGACATCGAAGTTCTCACCCTCGACCGGGGCGGGCGGCAGGGCAGCGCCGAATTCCAGCGGGCGGTGGACGAAGGCGGTCTTGAGCCCGCAGGCGCGGGCGGCGCGGAGGTCGTCGGCGTGAGCGGCAACCATTGCGACCTCCCCGGGCCGGCAGCCGAGCAGCTCGGCGGCGCCGAGGTAGGTCTCCGGATCCGGCTTGTAGTGGCGGAAGAGTTCGGCGGACAGCACCGCGTCCCACGGAAGCCCGGAGTGCTTCGCCATCTCAACCAACAACGAGACGTTGCCATTGGAGAGGGTAGCGATGATGAACTTTGTTTTCAGCCGCGCGAGCCCGGCGACCGAGTCCGGCCACGGCACCAGGCGATGCCAGACGCGATTCCACTGGTCCTTCTCCGCTTCCGTCAGCGCGCCCAGCTTGAACTCGACCAGCAACTCATCGAAAACGCGCCGGTGCAGGTCGTCGAGCTTGGTCCACGGCAGCTTTCCCTGGCGCACCTTGTCCATGGCGGGGCGATAGGCGGCGCGCCAGCGATCGGCGAACTGGGCCCACTCAATTTTCAGGCCGCGCGCCCGGCTCCAGCTTTCACCCTCGCGAATGATGGACCCGCGCCAGTCTACGACGGTTCCGAAGACGTCGAAGGCCAGGGCCTTCACAGAATCAAGTTGCGAAGCCATTTTCATTGCGGATTGCGATTGATGATTGGGCGAGGGCGGCTCCCGCCAACGTCGCGCAGAGAGCTTATCAAACCAGCCACGCTTCCGTTGCGCCACGCCGGTTTCGCCCATACACTACCGCGATGCGCTCCCTGGGGAATTCCCGCTTTATGTGGTTGGTCGCTTTGTTGATGATGACAACCATCTCGCTGGCCCTGCTGGCGTGGCCGCATCCGACGTTGCAGGCACAGCCCTCCAGCCCGCGCGACGCGCGCTTGCAGAAGGCGTGGCGGTTCCCGCGCGGCGGGTGGACGTACGTGCACCTGGAAGGAACGCCATCCGAGATTGGCTACCAGCACGGATATTTGCTGGCGCCGGAGATCGACGACGCTTTCCGGGCGGTCCGTTTGCAGGACACGCACAACACGAATCGTGACTGGGAATTTTTTCGCGCCACCGCGCGCGAGGTGCTGTGGCCGCACATCGATGCCGAGTATCAGCAGGAGTTGCAGGGCATCGCCGAGGGCCTGAAGGCACGCGGCGTGGCCATGGACGTCTATGACGTGGTCGCGCTCAATGCCTTCGAGGAAGTGCCCGATTATTACGTGCCCTGGCTGGACGCAAAGGAAAAACGGGCCAGTGCGCCTTCGCTCCACGCGCCGGGAAATTGCAGCGCCTTTGTCGCTACCGGAAGCTGGACCAAGGACCATCGGCCGGTGATCGCGCACAACAACTGGACCAGCGTTATACCGGGGGCGCGCTGGCGGATAATTTTCGACATCGTGCCGGCGAAGGGTTATCGCATGCTGATGGACGGATTTCCCGGCGTGATCGTCAGCGACGACGATTTCACCATCAATTCCGCGGGCCTGGCGGTGACCGAGACCACGATCGCGCGCTTCCACGGCTTCGATCCCAACGGCAAGCCGGAGTTCGTGCGCGCGCGCAAAGCGACCCAGTACGCGAAATCCATCGACGAGTACGTGACCATCATGAACGACGGCAATAATGGCGGCTATGCCAACGACTGGCTGCTTGCCGATTTCAACACCGGCGAGGTAGCGCGCTTCGAACAGGGTCTGAAGCACACCCGGTTATGGCGGACCAAGGACGGATATTTCGCGGGCTCCAATTTTCCCAGCGATCCGGAGCTGATCAGGGACGAAACCGATTTCGATGTCAACGACGCCTCCAGTTCGATGAACGCGCGGCACGCACGATGGGACCAGCTGATGACGCAGCACAAGGGAAAGATCGACGCCGCGGCCGCGGAGAAGTTCGAGAGCGACCATTACGATTCGTTCCAGAAGAAAGAAGAGGCCAACGAGCGCACGCTGTGCGGCCATGTAGAGACATCGCCGCGCGGCGTCAAGGACTGGGACTGGGGGCCGTATCATCCCGGGGGCACGGTGCAGGCCAAGGTGGCCGACGCCGGCATGGCAAAGGACATGACGTTCGTGGCGCGCGCCGGGCACGCCTGCGGCGCCGATTTCAAGGCGGCCGAATTTTTGAAGCAGCACCCGGAATATGCCTGGCAGAAAGCGGTGCTGACTGACATGGTCGCGGGGCCCTGGACCGAGTTCAAGAGCGGCGAGAAAAAATAGCGGCGCTTAGGCTAGTTTTCTCAATTGGGCAATTTTTCTGGTTGTGAGTTCAGGATTGTGATGTCGCAGCCCGCCGCATTGTCGAGCGGGCTTTTTCCCGCACGCGGTACGGTAGAATCCGGTATCAGAACTTTTTCGTGATGAAGGGAAGCCCTGGCCGATGCGGATGCTTTTCGGCACGGACGGAATTCGCGGTGTGGCGGGCGATCCTCCCCTGGATGCGGCGACCGTATTCGCGGTAGGCGCGGCGCTGGGGCAGCAGTTGAAAGCGCAGCACGCGAAATTGCAGGTCGTGATCGGGCAGGACACCCGCGAATCGAGCTGGTGGATTGCGGAATCGCTCACCCGTGGTCTGGATTCGGCGGGCGTGACCGCGCAGAGCGCGGGCGTCATCACCACCCCCGCGGTGGCCTTCCTGGCTCGCGGGGGGTTTGCCGCGGGCGTGGTTATTTCCGCCTCCCACAATCCCTGGATGGACAACGGCATCAAGATTTTCGGCCACGACGGCTACAAGCTTTCCGACGAGCTCGAGGAAAAACTGGAGGGCGACATTTTCGCGCTTCTGCACGGGCAGAGCGCGCCCCCCCTGGCCGCCGCACAGGTGAGCGAGAAGTCGGGGCCGGTAGAAGGCGACCCCAGGCTCTTGCGGGATTATGTTGCCTGGCTCGCGAGCAAGATCGAGGGCACTTCGCTGCGCGGACTGCGCGCGCTGGTGGATTGTGCCAATGGCGCGGCCTCACCGGTCGCTCACGAAGTGTTTCGAGCCTGCGGCCTTCACGCCGAATTCAGCTGCGATTCGCCGACCGGGCGCAACATCAACGAGAACTGCGGCGCGATGCATCCCAAGTACGTGGCGGAACATGTCGCCGGGCGTGGTGGGGAATTCGACCTGGGCATTACCTTCGACGGCGATGCCGACCGCGCCCTGTTTTCCGATCGCCAGGGGCGGGTGGTAAATGGAGACGCCGTTCTGTTGCTGGCGGCCCGCGACATGAAGCAGCGCGGCCGCCTGCGCGGGGACACGGTGGTGGCCACTACGATGTCGAACATGGGTTTAGAGGTCGCGCTGGCGCGCAGCGGCATCCGCATGCTTCGTGCACCAGTCGGCGACAAGTACGTACTCGAGGAGATGAAGAAAACAGGCGCTACCCTGGGCGGGGAGCAATCGGGTCACATCATCTTTCGCGACATTGACGCTACCACCGGCGACGGCCTGCTGACCTCGCTGCGCGTCATGGAGGTCATGGCCAGGAGCGGCCAGCCGCTTCATGAATTGGTCGCGGACCTGAAGGTCTATCCGCAGACGATCAAGAACGTGCGGGTGAAGGAAAAGAAGCCGTTCGCCGATTTTCCCGCCGTCGCCGGCGTCATCGACGCCGCGGAAAAGGAGTTGCAGGGAAGCGGGCGGGTCGTGGTGCGATACTCCGGAACCGAGGCGCTGGCGCGGGTCATGGTGGAAGCCGAATCGGAAGACACCATGCGGCGCATCACCGATCAGATCGCGAGCGCCATCGAGAGAACCTTGGGAATTTGAAATCGGAAAGTTGAAACGATCGCCTTGATCGAGATCGGGTCCCAGGATCGCTTGTTTGTCCTCACCGGCGCGGGGGTCAGCGCGGAGAGCGGCCTGCCTACGTTTCGCGGCGCGGGCGGCCTGTGGCGGGGAACTCGCGTCGAAGACGTAGCCTCTCCGGCGGCGTGGGCGCGCGATCCCCTCATGGTCTGGCAGTTTTATTCCATGCGCCGCCAGGTGCACGCCGGCAAGGAGCCGAACCCTGCCCACTTCACGCTGGCGAGGCTGGAAGACGCACTCGGAGAACGTCTCTTCCTGTGCACGCAAAATGTGGACAAGCTGCACGAGCAGGCGGGATCGCGCCGCGTGCATCACATGCATGGGCAGTTGTTTCAAAGCCGCTGCGACAGCTGCCCGCGCCCTGCCTTCGATGATGCAAATGTCTACGAGGATGAGGTACCGCGCTGCCGCTGCGGAGGCCGGATCCGGCCGCATATCTGCTGGTTCGGCGAGACGCCCTACCAGATGGATCTAATTGAGCTCCAATTGCGGCGCTGCACCGTATTCATCGCAGTGGGAACTTCGGGTGTGGTCTACCCGGCAGCCGCCTTTGCCGCCCAGGCGCGTGCCGCGGCGGGAGCGCGGACGTACTACGTGGGACCGGAGGAACCCGCCAATCGCTCGATGTTCGATGAGTGTTTCCAAGGGCCTGCCGGTGGGTTGCTTCCCCAGCTGTTTTTTGGTCCCCAGCTGCGGACAGTAAGTGTTTGACTTGTGCTCCGGCCGGACCTACCTTTGTCTACAGACAGTGGGGTGGGCGCGAGCGTTCAGCCTCTGAGTCGCTTTCACCTGCCTCAATGATCCCGCCCCGAGGTGCAGTATGCCGGCTGGCAAATTCCCCCTCAAGATTCTTCCAGCGACCCTGTTGCTGATGGTCGTGCCGTCTGCATGGGCTCAATCGGGCGGACAATCAGGCGGGGGCAGCGGTGGCGGAAGCGCCACGAAGTCCACCACGGGGACCACCACCGTCACCCGGCCGGCCACAATTCCGCCGATACAACAGGAGCGGCGCCCAGTATTTCTGACCGGGCGCGTGATGGTGGATGACGGCACCGTGCCTTCCGAGCGCGTCTCTATCGAACGAGTCTGCAGCGGGCAGGCCCGTCGCGAAGCCTACGTGGACTCGCACGGCCAATTCGGATTCCAGCTAGGCGGCGGTCTGCAAGTCTTTCAGGATGCGAGCGTGAGCAGCTCCTATGATCCGGCGCGGAATATGGCGGGACTCGGGGGATCGGGATCCTCGCAACTGGGCGCGCTGGGCACTTCACCGCAAGGGGTCACGCAGCAGGAGTTGATGAGTTGCGAGCTGCGCGCTTCCGCACCCGGCTTCTTTTCCGACAACATTCCTCTCGCCGGCCGGCAGTTATTCGACAACCCCGATGTCGGCATCATCGTGCTGCACCGGATTGCGAAGGTCGACGGTTCGCCGGTGAGCGCCACCTCGTTCAAGGCGCCGAAAGAGGCGAAAAAAGCCTTCGAGCATGGGCAGAGCCTGCTGAAGAAAGGCAAAAAGGACGAAGCAGCTTCTGAGTTCAACAAGGCAATCGAGGTTTACCCCACGTACGCTGAGGCGCTTGCGCACCTGGCGGACCTTGACGTCGAAAAGGGGCAGAACGAGGAAGCGAAAAAGCTGTACCAGCGCGCCATGGACGCTGACAGCCGCTACCTTCTGCCGTACTTCGGGATGACGATCCTCTCGGCGCGAGAGCAGGATTGGAACGCGACGGCCAACTTCAGCGAACGCGCGCTGGCGCTCAACGCTTATCAGTTTCCCATTGCCTATTTTTATAACGCGGTCGCGAACTATAACCTGAACAAGCTCGACGTCGCCGAAAAGAACGCCCGGGCGGCTCGCCGGCTTGACTCACAACACCGCCTGCCGCGGATCGATTACCTGTTGGCGAATATCCTGATCCGGCGCAACGATTATGCGGGTGCCGCGGAACAGCTGCGCTCGTTCCTGGCATATGAAAGCTCGGGAACGGACGCGGAGGGGGCCCGCGCAATGCTGAAGGACGTGGAGCAGAGGATCGCTTCGGCAACGCCCCAACCGGCGGCGCCAAACGCAAAATAGGCAGGGCGCGCTTTATTCCAGGTCGCGCCAGTTCTTGCCGACACCGATTTCCACCAGCAGCGGAACCTTGAGCGGTTGTACCTGCTCCATCTGCTCGCGGACCAGGGCACGCAGGATTTCTGTCTCCTCTTGCGGCGCCTCGAAGACCAGTTCGTCGTGCACCTGCAGCAGCATGCGCGATCGCAGCTGGCGCTGCCGCAGTTCGCGGTCGATGCGGATCATTGCGATCTTGATCAGGTCGGCGGCGGTGCCCTGCAGCGGCGTGTTCATGGCGGTCCGCTCAGCGAATCCGCGCAAGTTGGAGTTCTTGCTCAAGATATCGGGAATCGGCCGCACGCGCCCAAACAGCGTGCTCACCTTCTGCTCGCGCCGCGCCTGTTCGACGGTGCGGTCGAGCCAGCGCCGCACGGCGGCGTACTTCTCAAAGTACGCCTCGATGTAAGCCTTGGCTTCTTTCGGCTCGATGCCCAGCGTCTGCGACAGCCCGAAGGCGGAAAGCCCGTATACGATGCCGAAGTTCACCACCTTGGCGCGGCGGCGATGCTCGGAATTGACCATCAGTGGCGGCACGCCGAATACCTGCGATGCGGTCAGGGTATGGATGTCGTCGCCGCGGCGGAAGGCCTCGACCAGCAGCGCGTCTTCGGAGAAATGCGCCAGCAGCCGCAACTCGATCTGCGAGTAGTCGGCGGCCAGCAGCACGCATCCCGGCTCGGCGATGAAGGCGGCTCGTATCTCGCGCCCCAACTCAGTCCGGATGGGAATGTTCTGCAAGTTTGGATTCCTGGACGACAGCCGCCCGGTCGCGGTGTTGGTGGGATCGAACGTGGTATGCAGGCGGCGCGTGCAGTGGTTGAGCAGTGCCGGGAGCGCGTCAACGTAAGTGGACTTCAGCTTGGAAAGCTGGCGGTATTCCAGCACCAGCCGCGGAACCTCGTGCTCCGCCGCCAGGTCCTGCAGCACGTCTACCGCGGTGGAGATGGTCTTGCCCTTTCCGTACTTCACCGGTTTCGGCAGGTTCAGTTTGTTGAACAGCACGTCCCCAAGCTGGCGGGGAGAATTGATGTTGAACTCCTGGCCGGCAAGCGCGTGGATCTTGCGCGCCACCGACTGGCAGTCGCGGTCCAGGCGCTGGGACATCTCGGCGAGCACATCGCAATCGATCTTGACTCCGGCATCTTCCATGCGCGCCAGCACCGGCACGAGGGGGAGATCGATCTCCGCGTAGAGTTTCTTCAGCCCCGCCTGCTCCACTTTTTCGACCAGGGAAGACGCCAAGCGGCCGGTGATGTCGGCCGCTTCCGCCACCGACCCGCTCAGCTTCAGGTTGAAGTGCCGCAACGCCACCTGCGCCAGTTCGTGGTTGGAGTACGTCGGATCGAGAAGGTAGGAGTACAGCATCGGGTCGTGCTCGACTGCCGAGAGCCGGACCGCGTGGTGCAATTGATCGGGCCAGCCCGAGAGCGCGTGCAAGGCGGCCTTGTAATCGTGAATTGCCTTGGGAGTTTTGGGATCGGCGAGCGCCTTCTTCAGCCGCGCCGACGCCGCCCCGTCATCGAGCGTGATCGACAGCGCCTGGCCCGGCGCCGCGGAGATGGCAAGCTTGTCCGCCTTGCGCGCTTCCGGAACGGCGGCGGTGAGCGGCAACGGCGCCGTTTCGTCCTCTTCGACTTCCTCCGGCTCGGCGGCGGGCGTGTTCGCCCGACCCGCCTCCACCTCCACGGCGAGCGCCAGCGGCGCGTCTTCGCTCAGCGCTTTCAGGACCCGCTCCACATCGGCGGCGGATTCCGCTTCGCGGTAGTCGGTTTCGCCAAGCTCGACGCCCGAGGGCAGAAATTCCTTCAACAGCGCGTTGAATTCCAGTTCCGTGAACAGCTCGCGACAGGCGGCGGCGTCCGGATCGACGGCGCGCATCGGCTCCAGTTCGAGCGTGACCGGCACGTTGGCATCGATGGTGACCAGCCGCTTGGACCAGAGAATCTGCTCGCGGTAATTCTGCAGCGATTCGCGATAGCTCTTTTTTTCGACTTCGGCGGCGTGTTCCAGCGCGTTCTCCACCGACCCGAAGCGCCGGATGATGTCCACCGAACCTTTGTCGCCGATGCCGGGAGCGCCGGGAATATTGTCGATCGTGTCTCCGCGCAGCGCCATGACGTCGACCACGCGCTCCGGCGGCACCCCCAGTATTTCTTCCACCTTGGCGGCATCGCACAGCAGGTTATCCTTGGGTGGATTCAGAACGCAGATCTTTTCGTTGACCAGCTGCAGCATGTCCTTATCGCTGGAAACTACGTAAACGCGGTGCGCCTGCTCCGCTGCCTGGCGGGCAAGAGTGCCGATCACGTCGTCGGCTTCGTAGCCCGGCATCTCGAGGATGGGAATGCGATACGCCTCCAGCAGGCGTCGGATGTAGGGAATCTGCTGTGCCAGGTCCGCCGGCATCTCCACTCGCTGCGCTTTGTATCCGGCATACTCGATGGTCTGGAAGCTCTGTGTCTTGAGGTCGAACTTTCCGACGGCGGACATCTGCGCCGCCTGCTGGTCGCGGAAGGTGGGCGCGGCCACGTCGAAGACAGCGGCGCGATACTCGGGCGCAAAGTCCTTCACCAGCTTGAGCAGCATGTTGGTGAAGACATAGGTGGCGCTGGTAGGAATGCCGGTTCGGGTCGACATCGGCCGCTGCCGCGCCATGGCGTGATAGGCGCGGAAGATGAACGACATGGCATCAATCAGGAAAATGCGTGGCTTCGCGACGGTGTGGCGCGTGTCTGCGACCCGGGTCTTCTCCGGCGCGGACACGGGCTCGGCCACGGCAATCGTGGTCTGCTCTGCATTCTTCGTGGATTTCCTGCGTGCGGGCAACAGTTCAGTTTACCAAGAGATTGCCGGAGGCCGGAAATCCGCGGTCGGGGTGGAGCGTTCAAAAAACGCGGCAGAGGTTTTTAGAGGAAGAATCAAGATCCGCGTTCCTCTGCGTCCATCTGCGGCTGATTTCCTTGCCGGCTAGCGTTTTTTTCCGTACTCGGTGGTGTAGCTCAGCTTGATTTCGCCGCAGGTGCCTTGCGCTTCCGAATAGACAACGCAGGAATCGAACGGTTTCGAATAAATGTGCAGGCTGACCGCGCGGTGATTGAACTCGGGCGGGTTGTACACCTTGTGCACCGGTTCGGCCGGATCGACCGCGCAACATTGCGTGGGGTTCATCTCCTCGATGTCGGTGGGCTCGATCCGGCATCTGCCGGCCGTGAGGTCTTCTGCGATGGTGCGGTAGTTCTGTACCAGCAGGCGCCCGATCGGCACCGCCATCCAGCAGTTCTGCTGATGGTGGTTGTGAATGGAACTGCCCTGTCCCACCTCCCAGCAGATTGCCACCAGCTCAAACAGCGCCGTTTTGTCGATCAGGTTGCGCGTGTAATGCTGGCGGTCCCAGTGCAGGTAGGGCGCGAGCGTGTCGGGCGCCACCGGATGCGCATTGAGAAAGCGCTGCAACTGTGCCGGCTCCAGGAACGCGGATTCGGGGAACTTGCGCAGTTCGCGGATGAAGTGCTGGATGGTACAGGTGGTCACCGCCGGTTGCGTGCTCATCGGGCGTCCTCTCCCCCAGTTCGTCCCTATTCTGCCATATCGGTCCCGAAGGTCGTAAAGTATCAGGGGTTGCCGGAACACCAGACGCGACAGGAGCAAGCCATGACGCCTACGAAACGGTTGCTGCTGATCAGCAATTCTGTCCAGCACGGGCATGGATACCTGGACCACGCCGAAGCGGAGCTGCGCAGTTTTCTCGGCGGAACGAAGCGCGTACTGTTCGTGCCCTACGCGCTGCTCGACCGTGATGGCTACGCGGAGACGGCGCAGGCGCGCTTCGAGCGGATCGGCTGCGCGCTGGAGTCGATCCATCGCGCTCCCGACCCGCGCAAAGCCGCGGAGAAGGCGGAGGCCGCGTTTATCGGCGGTGGCAATACCTTTCGCCTGCTCAAAACGCTCTACGAACACCGGCTGCTCGAGGTAA
Source organism: Terriglobales bacterium (assembly GCA_035691485.1). Taxonomy (NCBI): domain Bacteria; kingdom Pseudomonadati; phylum Acidobacteriota; class Terriglobia; order Terriglobales; species Terriglobales bacterium. Next base: position 121,352 of record DASSIZ010000013.1, on the reverse strand, counting down.
TCCGCGCCCGTGTTGAAGGCGGCATGCCGTACATCGGCTCCAGCGCCGGGTCGGTGGTCGCTTGCCCCACTATCAGGACCACCAACGACATGCCGATTGTGGAGCCGCCAAGCCTGACGTCCCTCGGGTTGATCGCGTTCCAACTCAATTGCCACTACTTCGACGCCGACCCGAACTCCACCCATATGGGCGAAACGCGCGAGGTCCGCCTGCGCGAATTCCACGAGGAGAATGAGATGCCCGTCGTAGGAATTCGCGAAGGGTCCATGCTGCGCGTGGAAAAGGGCCTTGTCGTGCTGAAGGGAACGACCGGAGGGAAAGTTTTTCGCCGCGGCGAGAGTCCGTTTGAAATCGCGCCAGGAAGCGTGGTGGACCCATTCAAGGCATCGGGAGCGGCGCTGTGAAGTCGCCGGGGACGCTCCTGTTGCGGCGCCGCGAAGTGGCGCAACTGCTCTCGCTCGATGATTGCATCGTTGCTGTCGAGGAGGCGTTTCGGCTGCGAGGCGAAGGCCGGGCGCCGTCATCGGGCACCCTCTCCACGCACTTTCCGGGCGGCGGCTTCCACATCAAGACATCCATGGACCCGACCCATGCCTACTTTGCCGCCAAGCTGAATGGAAATTTTCCCGCCAACCCGGAGCGCTTCGGTCTGCCCACGATCCAGGGGGTGATCATGTTGTGCGACGCTGATAATGGATCGCCGCTGGCGGTGATGGATTCGATTGAGATCACGATCCTACGCACGGGAGCGGCAACCGGGGTGGCGGCCAAGCGAATGGCGCGCGCGAACTCAACCGTGGTAACGATCTGCGGCTGCGGCAACCAGGGCCGCGTGCAACTGCAGGCGGTCACGCGCGTCCTGCCCATCCAGCGAGCCTATGCGTTCGACCGGGACGGGCGCGCGGCCGAGTCGTTTGCGCGAGAAATGTCGTCCGCGCTGGAAATGGAGGTAACGCCGGCGGCGGATGTGGGCGAAGCCGTGCGTGACAGCGATGTGTGCGTCACCTGCACGCCGAGCGAGGTGTTCTTCGTGCGACGCGACATGGTCAAAACCGGGACCTTCATCGCCGCGGTCGGCGCCGACAATCCGTACAAGCAGGAGATCGAGCCAGAATTGCTGGCGAGTGCGCGCCTGGTGCTGGACGATGCCCAGCAGTGCGCTTCCATGGGCGAGCTGCATCATGCTATCGAGCGTGGTCTGAAGGCGCGAGAGAACCCGGAGGATGCGGAACTCGCCGAGGTCGTCGCCGGCAAAAAGCCCGGCCGCACCGGTGATGACGAGATCACGATCTTCGACAGCACCGGCGTGGCGCTGGAAGACGTTGCGGCGGCTGTAATGGTCTACGAACGAGCGCTCTCCGCGGGCGCGGGACACAGAGTGGAACTTGCTGCCTGACCGGGGTGAGATGATGAAAATCTCCGACGCTGCGCCCAGCCCGCCGCTCGCGCCTCTCGGTTCGTTTCTCCTGTACTTCCTGAAATTGGGGACCATCGGCTTCGGCGGACCCATCGCGCTTGCCGGTCACATGCAGCGCGACCTGGTCGACGAGCGCGGCTGGATTTCCAAACAGGAGTATCTCGACGGCCTGGCGCTGGCACAACTCGCGCCCGGACCCCTGGCGGCACAACTGGCAATGTATCTCGGGTACGTGCGCGCCGGCATTCTGGGCGCAACCCTGGTCGGCGCCGTCTTCATCCTGCCCTCCTTTCTCATGGTACTGGCGCTGGCCGCCGCCTACGTGCGCTTCGGAGGACTGCCGTGGATGCAGGCAGTGTTCTACGGCATCGGCGCCGCAGTGGTCGCAATCATCGCGCGTTCGGCGGCCAAGCTCGGCAAAACCGTGCTCGGAAAAGACCGCCTGTTGTGGGTGATCTTCGCCGCGCTCGCCGTATCTACCGCTGTCACCAAGCGCGAGATTGCGTGGTTGTTCGTCTTGGGCGGCGTGGTCTCGCTGGCGGTAAAAGCGTGGCCGCAGCTGCGCGCCGCACGGGCAACCCTACTGCTGTTGTTTGCGCCTGCGATTCCGGCCTTTGCCGGCGGGCAGACCTGGCAATTGTTGCTATTCTTCGGCAAAGCAGGATTGTTCGTGTTCGGCAGCGGGCTGGCCATCGTGCCCTTTCTGCACGGCGGCGTGGTGCAGCAGCACGCCTGGCTCAACGAACAGCAATTCCTCGACGCCGTGGCGGTGGCCATGATCACCCCCGGCCCGGTCGTCATTACAGTGGCGTTTATCGGTTACCTGGTCGCGGGAATTCCGGGCGCGTTCGCCGCCGGCGCCGGCGTGTTTCTTCCCGTGTACGCCGTCGTGCTGCTTCTCGGCCCCTACTACCACAAGATTGCCGGCAACACCTTGTTGCGTGCCTTCGTGCAAGGAGTAACAGCGGCGGCGGTCGGCGCCATCGCCGGCGCGGTGGTGGTGATCGCTCGAGGAGCGGTGCGCGATCTGACCACGGCGATCATTGCCGCCGTCACCCTGCTATTGCTGTTGAAATGGAAACTGCCAGAGCCGGCCATCATCGCGGCAGCTGCCGTAGTCGGATTGCTGCTCTATCCCGGCGCGCGCTGAACAACCTTGGTATCGGCGCTCATGCGTGGCTAGTCCGATTTCTTGTAGCTTTCCAGCAAGGCAGCAGCCCGGTTCAGCGCGTTCGTCAACTCCTTCAACTGCTGCGCCGCAACCGGCGCGTCATTGCGCTGAATGGCTTCGTTGACCCCGGGAATGGTGGAAGCCGAGTAGCCTTTCAAATCGGCGGGAGCGTAAATCGCATGCCGGAACCACGGGCGCCGCGGCAGCCCGGCGGGCAGCAGCAGCGCGCGCTCGGTGGCGAGAAGAATTTTGTTCAGCCGGTCCAGGTCCTCGGGCGCCGCCGTCCGCGCCATCGAGTTCAATGCGGCGGCGGCGCGCGCAAAACCGCGGCATGCGGCCAGCGCCGGCTCGAAGTCTGGCGCCCCGTCGCCTAAATGCGCTGCCGCCGACTTCTGCGCGCTCGCCAGGTAAGTCTCGATTTCCTTGCCGTACGCTTCGTAGTCATACGGCAGCAGGCCGGCTTCGGCCATGCGCAGCACCTGCAGGCCGTACACGCGCGCCACTTCCTGGGTATAAACAAAAGTCGTGTCCCCGAATTTCTTGTACCAGGCGAAATTGTCGAAGGCGGAGTGATACACGCCGTAGGGGCCGCTGGAGCGGATGTCAGTGGCGGGCACTCCGGAATGATCGAGGAAGGCGGTGAAGTCGGAGCCGCTGCCCAGGTTTCCTATCGTCGTTTCCGATGACGGCGCGCCTTCCTGCGCATTTTCGCGACGCGCCGCGGTCCGCCACGCGTCGTACAGCGTACCGCCCTTGGGACTGGGCACGACTTTGGTGATGTCGCGCAGGAATCCGCGCAGGCTCGGCACCGCCGAGGCGCGGAACTCCGGTCCCGACGCGCCGGTGTCGACGTTGAAATACGCGGCGGCGCTCTCCAATTCTTTTTCGTGTTGCTCCACCCACTCCGTGGACCCGATCAATCCCTGCTCCTCGCCGTCCCAACTGGCGAAAATCATGGTTCTTTTGGGACGCCAGCCGTTCTGCAGCAACCGCCCGATACCGCGCGCCGCCTCCAGCATCGCGGTGGTGCCGCTGATTGGATCCACCGCGCCGTACACCCACGCGTCACGATGTGCTCCGGCGATCACCCACTCGTCGGGCCAGCGCGTGCCGCGAGCGCGCGCGATCACGTCCCAGATGTTGCGGTAGGCGTAATCCTGCTTCAAGTGCAGCTTCACTTTCACCGGTCCCGGTCCCAGGTGATAGGTGAAGGGCAAAGCGCCCTGCCACTCGCGCGGCGACTCGGTTCCGCGCAGCGCTTGCAGGATCGGAGATGCATCGTGATACGACAGGGGCGTGGTCGGGATCTTGGGAATGTCGGGCGAAGATTGCGGACTGACCCGCTTGGCGTCCGGCGTGGATGGCCACCCCGGAGTGGTCGGGTCCCCCGTATGTTCGAAACCCAACTCGATGGTCCCACGCTGCACGCCTGTATCCGGCCGCCACGGACCAGTGGGATAGACGTCGCCACGAAAATATCCGTCGTCCATCGGGTCGGAATAGATGAGCATGCCGGCCGCACCGATCTCCTGCGCGATGAAGGCTTTCACCCCGCGAAAATTTTCCCCGTAGCGCACCAGCACGATCTTGCCGCGCACGTCCACCCCGAGTTCCTTCAGCTTGTCAAAGTCTTCCGGACGTCCGTAGTTCGCGTACACCACCTCCGCCTCGAGATCGCCCGACGGCGAATAGGCGCTGAACGGCATCACCACCCGCGGATCGTCCTGGAAGGGATCGCCGGGCACGTGTTCGCGCGTGGGACCGTGCATGATGACGCCGGCGGGGGTGACTGCGTCCACGCTGACCTCCGCCGGATAATTCATCCACACCTTGTACTCGACGATTTCCGTTTCGAAACCCCACTCGCGGAACTTGCGCGCCACGTACTCTGCCGTCTTGCGGTCCCCCGGCGTGCCCGCCATGTGCGGCTCCGCGGTCAGAATCTTCATGTGCTGCTCGGCGTGGTGCGGGTCGGGGACGGCGAGGAACTGCTGCTCGAGGGTGCGCTCGGCGACGGGGGCCGGCGGCTTCTGCTGCGCCTGCGCGAGCAGTGCCGTGGCGAACAACAAGGACAGAAGTATTGAGTTAAAACGTCGCATGGTTCCGCAAAATCAATCTTGGAGTGTAACGGGAATCCGTGCCCATGCAAAACGTTAAGCATGCCGGGGGTGGTGGTTCGGGCTGTCGGCCTCACCAACTGCGTGTCGGCCTCGCCCTTCGACTCCGCTCAGGGCTCGGGCTGAACTGTTTCGCTGGGTTGTTTCCCCAAGGCTTACGCCGTTGGGCTGATACATCGTGCCGGGCTCGCTGCGCTCGCGCTGAAGGCAAAATGCAGGCCGCTCGTTGGTGTGGTTTTTTTCGGTTTGCGATTCTGCGCCACGCTCACGCGTTGGGCTGCGAAGCATGCCTGGGGTGGTGCGCTCACGTTGAAGGCAAAGTGCAGGCCGCTCGTTGGTGTGGTCTACGAAATAATCCCCAGCCGCTTGCCTACCCGCGCCAGAACCTCCAGCGCTTTGTCCAGTTCCAGGCGCGTGTGGGTGGCGGTCATGATGGTGCGAATGCGCGCCTTGCCTTCGGGCACGGTGGGGAAGGCGATGCCCGTGGCCATCACGCCGTCTTTGAACAGCTCGCGGGAAAACTCCATCGCCAGCCGGCCTTCGCCGGTAATGATGGGCGTGATCGGGGTTTCGCTCTTCGGGGTGTTGCGGCCGCCGATATCGAAGCCGAGGTTGCCGAGTTCTTTCTTGAAGTAGCGGGTGTTCTCCCACAATTTTTCGATGCGCTCCGGTTCCTGCTCCAGCACCTCAAATGCCGCAATGCAGGTGGCCGCGACCGAGGGCGGGTGCGAGGTCGAGAACAGGAACGGACGCCCGCGGTGATAGAGGAACTCAATCAAGTCGCGAGTGCCGCAGACATAGCCGCCAAGCGCTCCGATGGCCTTGGAGAGCGTGCCCACCTGGATATCGACGCGGCCGTGCACGCCAAAATGATCGATCGTGCCGCGCCCATTCTTTCCCAACACGCCCGAGGAGTGGGCATCATCCACCATCATGATGGCGCCGTATTTCTGTGCCACATCGCACAAGGCCGGCAGCGGCGCGATGTCGCCATCCATGGAAAACACGCCGTCGGTGATCAGCAGCTTGCGCCCGGCCTCTTTCGCCACCGACTTCAATTGCTCCTCGGCGTGCGCCGTATCCTTGTGGCGGAAGACCAGGATTTTTGCCCGCGAGAGCCGCGCGCCATCGATGATCGAGGCATGGTTCAACTCGTCGGAAATAATGAAATCTTCTTTGCCCAGCACCGCCGAAACCGTGCCCGCATTCGCCGTAAATCCCGACTGGAAGACGACACTGGCTTCCACGTTCTTGAAGCGGGCAATCTTTTCCTCCAGCTCCATGTGAACCTTCATGGTGCCGGCGATGGTGCGCACCGCACCGGACCCCACGCCGTACTTGCGGGTCGCCTCCAGTGCCGCCTCGCGCAGCTTGGGGTGGGTGGTCAGGCCGAGGTAATTGTTGGAGGCCAGGTTGATGACGTGCTTGCCGTCGAAGGTGCACTCCGGCGCCTGCTCGTCCTGCAGGACCCGCAGGTGGAAGTACGTGCCCTTGTTCTTCAGCTCTGTGAGTTCATCGGAGAGATAGGAGAGCGGGTTGGTGCGGGTAGAAGTCGGCATGAAGCCCCCAAGAAAAGCAACCGCGGATCTACGCCGATCGAACAATCAAGAATGACGAAGGCAGAATTAAGAATCAACGATCGTAAAAAATTCAAAAATTCTGCATTCTTAATTCTTCATTCAGCGCGCCCCATTGGGATACAGCAGGATCTTGCTGGCCTCGCCGGTCTTCAACCGCTCCATGCCCTTGTTGAAGTCCTTCATCGCCAGCTTGTCGGTGATCACCGGGTGCAGGTCGAGCTTGCCCGCCTTGAGCAGCGCGGTCATCTGGTACCACGTCTGGTACATGCGCCGGCCGTTGATGCCCTGCACGGTGATGCCCTTGAAAATGATGTCTTCGGAAAAATTCAGCGCGATCGGCTTCGAGGTCAGCCCCAGCAGGGATATGCGTCCGCCACGGCGCACAATGTTGAACGCTGTCCGGATCGCTTCCGGGTGCCCGGCCATCTCGCACACCACGTCCACACCGACGCCGCCGGTCAGGTCCATCACGATCTGACGCACGTCTTGCGTGGAAGGATCGAGCACGTAGTCCGCCTTCATTTCCTTGGCGATCCTGCGCCGGTACTGGTTCACCTCGATGGCGAACACCTGGGTCGCGCCGCACGCGCGTGCCACCGCGATGGCGAATAGCCCGATGGGGCCGGTGCCGGTGATCGCCACCGTCTTGGCGGCGATTTCACCCGCCAGCACGGTGTGGACCGCATTGCCCAGAGGGTCGAGGATGGACGCATATTCCTGCGGGATCGCCGCGTCAAGCTTCCAGATATTCGACTCCGGAATGACCACGTATTCGGCGAAGGCTCCGTTGGCGTCCACGCCGAGAATTTTCACGTTCTGGCAGATGTGCGCTTCGCCGATCCGGCACTGCAGGCACTTGCCGCAGGCCACATGCATCTCGGCCGAGACGAAGTCGCCCTGCTTGACGCTGGTGACCTCGTCGCCGTAAGCCACCACGGTGCCGCAGAATTCGTGCCCAGGAATCAGCGGCGGATGAATGCGGCCGGCGGCCCAGCGGTCCCACTCGTAAATGTGCAGGTCGGTGCCGCAGACGCTGGCGACGTTGACCTTGACCAGCACGTCGGTGCGCCCAAACCCGGGAATTTTGACCTCGCGGATTTCGGCGCCCGGCTTGGCCTCCGGCTTCATGACCGCCTGCATCGTGTCCGGCATGGAATCCTCGGCGCGCAGCATGAGCGCGCGGAAACTGTGGGCAAACTCATCATTTTAGCATGCATAAAAGGTTCTGCCGCGCGCAGGCTATGGCACACCCGCCCCCGCGTGTGCGGTACGTCACATTGAGATCCGCGGCACTTGGCAGTATCGAGAAACTAATCAGACTGGATCTGCACCAGGTCCGGCGCCTCGTTGGGCGAGGGCGGAATGGCGGTGATCTTCTGCGGGGCACGGAAGTAATCGAGGTAGGAGACCTGGTGTACGCACGAAACCGTGCAGTGCGGGGCGCAGCTTTTTTCCGTGTAGTATTCGCGGCGGACGTCGGCCAGCGTGTACTGCATCAGCGGCTTGGCCGGGTAGCCGCGCTGTTGCGAGCAGTAGTGCACCAGGCCGTCTTCGCAGATGTACAAGTACCTTCCGCCGGCGCGGCAGCGCCACTGGTTGGGGCGGCCGTTAGCGATGTTGTCCTGGAAGCCGTTGATGCGCGAGTAGCTGCCCTTTTCCAGCTTCTTCATCTCGTGGTACACGGCGCGTTCCACCGGATCCAGCGGCTGCAGTTGACCGTCGCCGTTGTGAATGATGCCGACGGTGGAGGTGAATCCCAGCTGCACTGCGCGCTGCCCGACCACCAGCGCATCCTGCGGGTTCTTGATGCCGCCCCCGACCACGGAATTAATGTTGACGTGGAACTCGGCGTACTCGGCGAGCAGTTGCAGCTTCTTGTCCAGCACTTTCAGGCTCTTCTTCGAGACCTCGTCGGGATTGACGTTGTCGATGGAAATCTGCAGGTGCTCCAGACCGGCGCGGTTCAGGCGCTGGATGCGCTCCGCCGTCAACAAATATCCGTTGGTGATCAGCCCGGCGATCATCCCGTGCATGCGGATGCGCCGGATGACGTCGTCCAGTTCCGGGTGCAGTAGCGGTTCGCCGCCGCTGATGGTGATGATGGTCGTGCCCAGCGAAGCGAGCTTGTCAATACGCTGGTAAATCGTATCGAGGGCCACCGGCTTGGAGGTCGCGTCGTACTCGTTGCAGTAGGCGCAGGAGAGATTGCAGCGCCGCATCGGGATAATGTGCGCCAGCACGGGATGGCGCGTCGACACCAGCGCCTTCGCGATCATCTTCCACTCCCGCGAGCGGCGATGAATCGCGTTCAGCCTGCGCCGGAATCGTACAGCGGCAGTCGGCATCCTTCTCAAACCAGCTATTACACCACGGCCGGGGAGCAACGATGGAGTGTATACAGCGAGTGGCAAATCGGTTCACCGAACGGAGCGTTTTGAGGTGCTAACCGCCTTCCGATACAAAGAATTGAGCGCGCTGCCCGCGTCGAGCGAGACGGCGCGCCCGGTACTCGGTATCCGCTGCTCAACTACTCCTTCGACGCGGTTTCGGTCTTCTTTGCTGTCGGCGGAAGCAGGCCGTTCAGGCGCAGGTACATGGACGCCATCCCGTAGTGGTCGGCCCATCCGTTGGTCAGACCCAGCAGCGCCGCCGCCTTGGGCCCCTTGTGTCCGCCAAACAAGCTGACTTCCTCACCCAACTGCGAGTCTTTCACGCCCTTGAGCGCGGTATCGCAATAAGTGAACGAGTCCTTCATCGCTGTGACCAGCTTTTCCTTCGAGTCTTTCTCGCTGACCGTCATCGCGGGTGGCGCCTGCGTCGTCAGCTTGGAGCAGTAGAATTGGTTACCCTTGGCGATGTGCTCCACCAGCTCGGCAAAGCTCATCTGCTGCGGTGTCGGCTTGTAAGAGTACTTGTCCGCCGGCATCTCCTCGGCCGCTGCCGTCATGTTCTTGGCCTGCCGGTCGATCATCGAGCGCACGCTGTCGCTGACCGGATTGGAATTCGACTGCTGCGCCAGCACCACGGCCGCGCACAGCAGCACTAGCGCGAGACACAGAACTTTTTTCATAGTTGCCTCCTCACCCGTGAGCGGCGTCAAGCATACACGTTCCCGCTGATGTCACGCCAGCCTGTGCGAAGCATCACACTCTGCGGTGCTGCGCGTCTGCTACACCAATCTGGTACATTGGACCGCCGCTGGCCAGCATGAATCCCAGTTTCGCCAAGGTTCTGTTCATCGCCGGGCTTGTTTTTGCCCTCAGCCCATGGGCCTCGCCGCCGCTGGCGCTCACTCTCGGTCTGCTCATCGGTCTCACCTCCGGTAATCCCTTTCGCGAGCAAACCCGGGCGTGGACCACTCGCCTTTTGCAGGCGTCTGTAGTCGGCCTCGGTTTCGGCATGAACCTGCAGCAGATCCTGAAGGCCGGCCGCTCCGGGTTCGTCTATACCGCCATCGGCATCAGCTTTGCCATGCTGGTCGGCATCAGCCTGGCGCATTTGCTGAAAGTGCGTCCCACGGCCGGTTTCCTGATTGCGACGGGCACGGCGATCTGCGGCGGCAGCGCCATTGCCGCGGTCGGGCCGGTGGTGGCTGCCGACGAGGAGGAAATGTCGGTTGCGCTGGGCACCGTCTTCATCCTGAATTCGATTGCCCTGCTGATTTTTCCCGCGATCGGAGCTTCGCTGCACCTGACCCAGTCGCAATTCGGGCTGTGGGCTGCGCTGGCGATTCACGACACCAGTTCCGTGGTCGGCGCCGGAGCCAAGTACGGCGTGGTCGCGCTTGCCGTTGCCACCACCGTCAAGCTGGCGCGCGCTCTCTGGATTGTGCCCATCACCCTCGGCGCCGCCGCGGTCAAGCGGCGGATGGATGATCGGCGAGCACCGGACAACGCGGTCTCCATCCCGACCAAAGTGCCGTGGCCCTGGTTCATCCTGCTCTTCGTCCTGGCGGCGGTGGCGAACTCATTTGTACCCGGCGGCGCGCCCGCTTTCCACGCGCTGGCGCGGCTTGGCATTGTCGGACTTACGGTGACACTCTACCTGATCGGCAGCGGCGTCTCGCGCGCCACCCTCAAGCAGGTCGGCGCCCGTCCCCTGATTCAGGGCGTATTGCTATGGATGATTGTGGCGGTGGTTTCGGTGGCGGCGATTCGCGCCGGTTGGGTGGCCTTGTAACGGCGGTCATGCAGGCTTCAGGATGCTGTACAACAGCACGGCCAGCACGATCAGAGTGATAAGCACGTAGCGGTAATCGCGCTCCTGCAAAAATCCGAACGCGGAAAAAATCACGCGCGCGATCGGCGTGGCGATCAGCAGCAGCAGCCCGGCCTGAATGATGCCCGCCGGATGTCCGGCTGCGGCAGAGCGCACAATCCCCGACAGACTGCGCAGGTTCTCCGGTTCGCCAAGGAAGGTGCGGTAATCCGCCTTCTCGCCACCGTACTTCAACAAGTACAGAACCCCGCCAGCGAGCACAACCGCCGCCGACGCGGCCACCCCTATGCGCAGCAGGTTGCCAATGATGATCTCCAGCCGTGCATCGCTCCAAGCGCCGGTGTTGGTATCCGTCTCCGCCGCCATTACAGCCTCCCGGTGACGCCGTTGAAGATCATCTCAATTCCCAAGGCGACGATGACGGCGGCAAACACATAGCGCAGCAGCCGTACCTTGGCCCGCATCAGCACCCTGGTCCCGACGAGCGATCCGGCGAGCACACCGAGCATCACCGGCATGGCCAGCGCGGGATCGATGTAGCCGTGCCGCAGATATACACCCGCGCTGGCGGCAGCAGTGACGCCGATCATGAAATTGCTGGTGGTGGTGGAAACCTTGAACGGCATGCGCATCGCCTGGTCCATGGCGAGCACCTTGACCGCGCCGGAACCGATGCCGAGCAACCCGGAGAGCGTCCCGGCGCCGAACATCAGGCCGAACCCGGCGGGGACATTGGTGACCGCGTACTCCTGCCGGCCGTCCGCAACCGGATAGTTGCCGTTCATGCTGAGCAGGCGCGCACAACGATCGGAAGATGTCGCCAGGTGGTCGCGTTTCTCCCGCGCCGACTGAAACGCCGAGTACAGCAGCATGAGCCCGAAGATGACGCCGATGGCGGCGGTCGAGACCCGCTGCACCAGCAGCGCGCCAACGATCGCGCCCAGCGTGGTAGCGATCTCCAGGAACATGCCGATGCGAATGTTCGAATATCCCTCGCGCACGTAGGCGGCCGCCGCGCCGGAGGAGGTCGCGATTACCGATACCAGCGATGCGCCCATCGCGTAGTGGATATCCACCTTGAAGAACAGCGCCAGCAGCGGCACCAGGACGACACCGCCGCCCAGGCCGGTCAGCGCCCCGAGAAACCCGGCGAGGAAGGAGCCCATGGCGACCAGGATGGTGAAGACGAGAACAGTCATCCGTGCGAAGAGAATAGCGGAGTTTGCTGTCGAGTCAACATTCGGTTACCTCAGCAGCCATGTGGATGGTCTTCGTCCTTTCATTGGTCACAGCATTGTGGATCGAGGCGCAGCGCCTCGGGAGCGCTTTTCCGATATGGTGATGATGATGAATCCGGCGATGCAGCCCAGCACGCCGCCGGGGACGGCGCCGAACCACAGCGAGTACATCATGTTGACCGGCACTCGGGCGGCGCTCATCACGATGACGCTCAGGATTCCAAGCAATCCTCCCAAGGCAAATCCCAGCATGGCAAAGGCGATGGTCACCAGCGCGACACGAAACAGCAGCTTCACGGCGGCGGTAAAGCTCACATTGAACTCGGACTCGGCTGGGTAGCCGATGCGTCAGAACCGCGCTTGCGATATTTCTTCATCGCCAATACGAAGCAGGCGGCAAACGCGACCGCGCTGAGCGGCAGGCCGACGCCGCGGAACAGCCCGATGGGCGCAAGCACCACATCGGGCGCTTGGAGCGGGGCGTTGGGATCGTGCAGCTTGGCCAGCACCATCAGCACGGGAATGGAGATCATCATGAAGAATGAGAAGAACAGCGCTGCGCCGGCGAGAGCCAAAGCCAAGCTCTTCAGGATGGCGGTCACCGGTCCATTCTAAGCCGCGGGAACGAGCCATATGAGAAATACCAGGATGCCGGCTCACAGTTCTGATTACCAATCACTTGGGGATATTCGGGGAATTTGTGCAAAAACAACAGCAGCCGACCCGCCATGAAGGTCATCAAAAAAAAGGTCGTTCCGTTGTCGATTTTGCCAATCCTCGTTCGATCCACCCGTGAAGCCAGGCCGAGTAGTTCAAAGCCTGCAAGAACCTGGTCTAGAAACCACCCGAAGGATAAGGAGACGTTGAGATGAGCACAAAGCCGACCTACGAACAAGGACAACTCCACCTGCAAATCTTCGAGCAGCGGCGTGAAGCCAGGTTGCGCCAGGCCCGCGATTGGTTCTTCAAGAACTACTTTGCGGACACATTCGAAGAGGCCATGCGGATTGCCCCCATGGGAAGCGAAGCCGGCACCAACTGGATGATGGTGGCGAGCTACTGGGAGCAGGCTTGCGCCTTCCTGAATTACGGTTTGCTGCACGAAGACCTGTTCTTCGAGACCAGCGGCGAATTCTACGGCGTATGGGAGCGCATCAAGCCGACGCTGGCCGAAGGCCGCAAGCGGTTTGCCAGTCCACAGTTCCTCGCCCACCTGGAGAAGGCGGCCGACCGCTTCGAAAAATGGACCGAAAGCCGCTCCCCCGGCCAGATTGCCGCCATGCGCCAGATGATGAAGCAAATGCGCGCGCAAGCAGGTAAAGCGGCATAAGAGCATGATGTCCGTAATTGGACGTCAACCATAATTTGAGCCTGCGATCACGGATGCAATAAGCCTTCCTGGATCGCAGGCTGTTTTTCGTGCTGGAGACGCGCAATCAGAAGTTTCTGCCAACGCACCAGGCCGGCAACACAGATGGCGAAGAAGATCACGTACAGCACGGCGGTGAGATAGAGCGACTTGTAGAGGTAGAGCGCGACGTAGATGACGTCGGCGGCCATCCACAGCCACCAGTTCTCGATGATCTTGCGCGCCAGCATATATTGCGCGGTCAGGCTGATGGCGGTGGTCAGCGAATCCCAGAAGGGCACGGTGCTGTCGGTAAAGCGGCGCAGCAGGAACATCAGTACAGCCGTGGACGCTACGGTCGCCAGCGCCAGCGCGGGAATATGGTTCGATCGAACCCGGCTGACCGGCAACTCGGAGCGGTTGCGCCCGCCGTGCAGCCAGCTCCACCAGCCGTAGACGGAAATGGCGACGTACACCAGTTGCAGGCCGCAGTCGGCATAGAGCTTGGCGCCGAAGAAGACGATGATGTAGCTGACGGCGTTGACGATCGCCACCGGCCAGTTCCAGACGTTCTCGCGCGCCGCCAGCCAGACGCAGCCCACGCCGGTCACAAAACCCAGGACCTCGATCGGGGACAGGGCCATTGGCGGGCATGGTATCGCAATGCTTCGCCACCGGGATACATTACAATGACTGGGTAAGCGGGGACTGGGTAAGCGGGCAATTCCGTGGTGTGTTCCAATAGCGGTCGCACCAGATGACCCGCGCTGACTTCTTCATGGCTGAAACGACACAGGCAACTACGTTGACTCCCGCCGAGGTAATCCGGCGCGCTCCGGTTTCGCAAGCTCCCAACGGCGTCTGCTACGCCGCGATGGGAGAAGTGACGGTGAACGCCGCCGACCTGGAGCGGATGGTGGCCGCCGTCCCCAGGATCATCGCCGCGGCGCTGCACCACAAGGCGTATTACTTTGTGCCGTTGGCGGTCAGCCAGAACGACGAAACCCTGATCACGGAGCGCTACGACGTCACCCTCAGCGACAGCGCAGTCTGTCACCGCAACCTGAATATCGGCGACTCGCAGTGCGTGTTCATCTCTACCCGCCTGATGGATGACCGCTTCTCGGTGGCGTTCGAGTTCTATATCAACGTGGCGCACGCCTTCGTGGAGCAGGCAGGGGTGGCAGAGACGTTTGCCGACATGATGTGGAAGCAGGCGGAAGACCGCGTGCGCGGAGAGACCTCGCTCGATGCCTTTGAATCGCGCAAGGCGGCGACCACGCCGGGACCGCAGGCGGAGAAGGCGCGCAACGAGTACTTGACCGCCGCCTTCGCCGACGCCATCGCCATTTACATGCTGGCAATTTTTCTCGACGTCGATTACTACGACCTGCGCGAAAGAGAATATCCCTTGCTCGCCCCCAATGCCCTCGCCGAGCGGCTGAGGTCGGTGGCGGCCCTGTTCCCGCCCAACCCGGGTTTCGAATTCAACGTGTACTACAAGCGGCGCGGATAGCCCTCACAGGTCTTCCACTCTCAACTTCGTGTCGGCATCCTTCCAGGCGGCGTCGAACTGCTGGCCGACCCACTCGGCGTCGTGCTCGCGTCCTTGTGCCTGGAGCGCGCGCATCAGCCCAAACAGCGAGCGCGGATTGCGCGGGTTGCGCTGCAAATCGTCACGAAAAACCTTCTCCGCTTCCGCCGCGCGGCCCGCCTGCAACAGCTCGCCGCCGAGCGACTCGCGCGTCGGATAAAACCAGTCGGGAGGCTCGGTGTAATCCATGTCGTCCTGCAGCTTGACCGCTTCGCGCATGTGCTGGATGGCGGCGTCCTTGTTGCCCTGCGCCCAGGCGATGCGGCTCTCCACCAGATGCGCTTCGAGAGCAGGAATTATGGTTGCGTTGTTCGGTCCAGGGGCCATGGTGGGGACCTTCGCCATGGCCGGCGCGAGTTTCTGCAGCGCTTGCAGTTCTGCTTTCGCTTCCGCCAGCTTGCCCCGGCTGGCGAGCGCCAGGCCGCGCGCGTAGTGCCACGCTCCATTGCTCATGGGGAGAGCGTCGTCGGGTTGCGGCAAGGCGAGAACGTCGTCCCACTTGCGGAAGCGCACCATCACCAGCAACGGCATGAAATTGAAGCTGTCGAGCAGCGCCATTTCCTTGACGTGCGGCCCAACATGCTCCTGCACCCGTTTGGCGCCCGCGAGTGAATCCGCGTAGCGGCCGATCATTGCGTTCTCGAAAGCGATGAAGTGCAGGTTGTGGGTGTAATACATCATCGGGTAAATGCCCTGCGGCTGGGTCTCCGCGATGTAGGCCTCGTCGGCGGAGGCGGCGGCGACGTTGGTCTTGGCAGAGACTTCATGCATGCCGGTGCGGATGTAGATGTGACCTGGCATGTGCACCAGGTGGCCGGATTTCGGCGCCAAGCCGGCAAGACGCTCCGCCGACGGCAGGGCAACATCAGGATGGTTCGAGGCCTCCACGGCGTGAATGTAGAAATGGTTCGCGCCGAGATGATCGGGATCGCGCTGCAGCACCGACTGCAGGGTGGCGACAATTTCTTCGGTGCCGGGTTCCGACGTGCCGTCGTGCTTCCACAGCCTCCACGGGCGCAGGTTCATGCCGCTCTCGGCGAAGAGTGTGGCCGCATCAAGGTCGTCGGGATATTTGTTCGCCAGATCGCGCATGGCATCGTTGTAGGCAACGTCGAGCGGGTGATAGTCCTTCGTCGGCTGGTTGGTGTAGCGCCTGGCCAGCGCCTCAATGTAGTCGCGCTCGACCGCGGGGCCGTTGGCGGCGAGTTGCCGCGCTTTTTGGATGGCTTCGTAGGCCTGCTTTTCGCGTTCCGCATCAACCGGCAGGTTGTAATTCGGTCCCACGACCAGCGCGATTCCCCAGTACGCCATCGCCATGTCCGGATCCAGCTTCGCGGCCTGCTGAAAACATTTCTCCGCCTCGTTGTGGTTGAAGCCGTAATCGAGCGCGAGGCCCTGGTCGAATAACTTCTGTGCCTCGGCGCTGGCCGTCTTCACCGGGTGATGCGCCGCCCCGAAGCCGCTCTCACCGCACACCGACTTGCCGGAGCCGGCGGCGTGCTCGTGCTGCGCGAAGGCAGCGCCTGAGAGAAGAAGCACTGCGAGCGTCAATACAATTTTCAGCGTTGCGTAACGGCAGGACCTCATGTGCCATCCTCCTAAGGTGAATTTTGCGGGGAGGAATCCCCCTTGGTTTCAATTTTCTGCAACTCCCATTTCCATTGCGTCAACGGAAGTTGCTGAGCATGACGGCATCCTGTTTGTCGTTGCCGCGAGTCAGCGCCAGGCGCTTGCCGTCGCGCGAAAATGCAAAGGCGTAAATGTGGTCGCTGGTGAAGTGAGTCACCTGCCGCGGCGGAGTTCCCGCCATCGCTTGATACCACAGATTGTCGACGTCGCCATTGCGCCGGGAGTAATAGAAGCCGGAGGTGTCGCGGGCAAGCTGAAAAAGACGGGCGCCGGGAGGCGCGTCGAACTCGTGCACCGGCGCGCCCCCTTCGGCGTTCATCACCACGTATTTGGGATGGTCTTCGTCATTGCCCGCCCGGCATCCGATGTACTTGCCATCGCCGGAGATGCTCGGATACCAGGGCCCGTTTTCGCCGACCACAACACTGTTGCCGCCGGAGGTGGAAACCCGCATCAACTTCCAGGCGCCGCTATCGTGGGTCAAATACAACGCCCAGGCGCCGTCGGGAGAGCAGACCGGTTGATAGTCCATGCGGCCAGAGGTCAGATCGGTTTCGCGTCCGCCCCCAATCGGAGCGCGCGCAACGTGCAGGGCATTGTGCGTCAGGCGCGAGTAGAGGAATGACTTGCCATCGCCGCAAACGCTGGCGGCGACACTGTAATCCTGGGTCGGCAGGCGGACAATGCCGGACCCATCCGGGTCGAGCAGCGCCAAATGTCCGGAATCATCCTGAACCACGATCTTGCCCTCGGGGGTCCAGTCGGCCACGTCCCGCTCCGATGATGCGCCCGTCACCGGCTGCAGCTGGTCGAAACCGGCAAGGCTGGCGATATCGCCGGCGTACACGGTCGTGGTCGCCTCGGTTTGCACTGCCACAATTCCTTTCCCGTCGTGGACGACGCTGAGCACGTCGCCATAATCGTTGAGGTCATTGGTCAGGCGAACGGGCGGGCCGGAAGTTTCGGCGCGAAAATAAATTTGCGAGCGGCCCTGCGTCTCCGGCGATTTTTCCAGCCACACTATCCCGGTTCCGTCGGGCAGCCACTGCGCTGCCGGAACCTGTCCATGCTGCGCGATTTCCCGCGCGCGTCCACCAGCAACCGGCTGCAGCAGCAACGCCCCCAAGCCCTTTTCGGTAAACAGGTCGACGGTCAGCAGCAGGGTTTTGCCATCCGCTGACCAGGAGGGCGGCACCTTGTAAAGATGCGGGTACTCGGCGACGACTTTCTCGCCATTGTCATTGACGTCGGCGATTAGAACCCGGTCGCGCCCGCCCACTTCGCGCAGGAAGGCAACCTGCCGGCCGTCGGGCGAGAGAGCAACACCGGTTGAGGTGTTGCTGATCACCACGCGCGGCGCACCCCCGAGTGACGGAATCACGTATACCGATTCCTGCGCCTTCCCCTCGGCGCGAAACGCGTAGTAGAGGTAGTTACCGTCGGGACTAAAGGCAAGATCGGAAAAGTCGCCCTCCTGCGGTTCAACGACGCGCGTCTCGGCGCCGGTGGCGACCTGCTTCACCCAGAGAGCGGCGGTGTGGGCGTCATGGCGCATCATGGCCAGCCACTTTCCGTCCGGCGAAATAGCGGCATCATGCACGTGACCGTTGTCAGTCAACCGCGTAATCGTCAAGTTCTGTGGCGTAACCACATTCGGCCTGGTGCGCGCGGAATAAAAATATGCCCCAAGTGCCGCGACAATGATCAGGCCCGCCGCGATGGCCGCGATCGGCCATAATTTCTTCTTCGTCGCCACCGCGGCCGGAATTGACTTGCTGCTGCGCTGCGCCGCCGCCGTGCGACCCGACTCCGTGTCGCGCCTCAAGCGCTTCAGGTCACCCCGCAGTTCGGCCGCGGTCTGGTAGCGGAGATCGCGCTCCTTCTCCAGCGATTTTTCCAGGATCTCCTCCAGCCGGGCCGGCACAGCCGGATTCACCGAGGACGCCGGCGCCGGCGTCTTGTCCAATATGGCGGCAAACATCACGGCCGTGGTTTTGCCGTCGAAGGGAAGGACGCCGGTGGACATCTCGTACAGCAGGGTGCCAAAGGAAAACAAGTCCGACCGCGGATCCAGGTCCTCTCCGCGCGCCTGTTCCGGCGACATGTAGGCGACGGTGCCGACCGCCGTGCCGGGGCTGGTCAGGCGCGGGTCCGGTGCGGAGGCGGTGACGGTCTGCGCGGCATGGCGATCCACGTGCACGGTTGCCAGCCCGAAATCCAGCACCTTCACCCGTCCCCGCTTGGTCACAAAAATGTTGGCCGGCTTGATGTCGCGATGAACGATGCCGAGCTGGTGTGCGGCGTCCAGCGCATCGGCAATCTGGATGCCCATCTCGAGCACATCGCCCACGGGCAGCGGGCCGGAACGCAGGCGCGCGTCCAACGTCGTGCCATCCAGCAGCTCCATGGAGATGAAGTGGCGGCCGTCGTGGTCGCCGACTTCATAAATCGTGCAAATGGATTCGTGATTGAGCGCCGAGGCGGCGCGCGCCTCGCGGCGTAGCCTCTCCAGCGCGTGCGGGTCAGCCTCCGTGTCCCGAGGAAGGAACTTAAGCGCCACCTGGCGGCCGAGGACAGTGTCTTCCGCCGCATAAACGATGCCCATGCCGCCGCTGCCCAGGCGCGACAGGATGCGGTAGTGTGAAACGACTTGTCCTTCCATTTACGGCTGCCCCACGAAGATTGAGTCATCGTACGAGGGAGCAACGGGAACGGTCAAATGCTCGCGCACGAGGGCGTGCGCGCTCCAACGGCGATATACACGCGCGACGCGGGTGCTCGCGCAGGAGGGCGTGCGCGCTCCAACGGCGATACGCAGACGAAAAGTGAATCGGGCTTTAGTACAAATTTTCGCAGCTGCTGAATGAGCGTGCATGCGAACGGCAGCACGGTCTAATATTCCCCAAGCCTAGAGCCTTGTGCCTGGAGCCTTAGCCTCACATGATTGCCCACCTACGCGGCAAGTTGATCGCCAAGCACCCCAACCAGGCGATCGTCGAAACCGGCGGCGTCGGCTACGACGTCACCATCACGGTGCCGACCTTTTCCGACCTGCCCGCCTCCGGTCACGATGTCGCGTTGTACATCCATACCCATGTGCGCGAGGATGCGATTGCGCTGTTCGGCTTTCTGCGAGCGGAAGAGAAGCAGCTGTTCGAGAAACTGATTTCCGTCAGCGGCATCGGGCCCAAGCTGGCCATCACCATCCTGAGCGGCATGCCCACAGCGGACATGGTGAGCGCCATCCGCGGTAACGATGTCGCGCGGCTCACGCGCATTCCCGGCATCGGCAAAAAAACCGCGGAGCGCATGGTGCTGGAACTCCGCGACAAGCTGGAAGGCTTTGGCGCGGCGCCGGCGGTCGCAACCGCCACCCCCGCCGAAGAAGATGTGCTGTCGGCGCTGGTGAACCTGGGATACCAGCGCGCGGCAGCCGAACGCGCGGTCGCGGCGGCCGCACGCGGCGATAACGATCGGAGCTTCGACACGCTGTTTCGAGATGCGCTGGCGGGCTTATCGAAATAAGCCTGTCACTGCTCAACCTCCGAGCCAGCATCTGCCGGCCCCCAGCTACCATTTACCAACTACCATTTGTGTTCCATCGGCGTTAGGCTGCGGTCTGTGATTCGCCGCGGTCTGATCCTGTGTTTCGCAATTGCGATTGCGCTGCCGTTGGCGGCGGGCAAGAAGCCCAAAACCGCGCCACTGGTGCGCTTGCAGGACCAGAACGTCGAGCTGGCGGTGTTCTGGCTGCCCACTCCGGCACAGAAATGCACCAATTGGGCATGGGCGGTCGCCGTCGAGGCAATGCTGAAGTCGCAGCAGGTCACCATCAAGCAGAATGCCTGGGTGCAGAAAGCCAATTACGGCGAGGTCTGCATCGACGAAGCACCTAGCCTGGAGTCGCTCGCTAAGTGGGTGAACGGCGGCTACGTGCTCGACGATGGACGGCACGTGCGCCTGGAGTCGCACATCGTCTCCGGCGCGCCCACCATTCCCGACGACCTGATCGCGCCCCTGCGTCTCGGCCGGCCGGTGCTGCTGTTCTGGAAATCACGCGCGCTGGTGGTTCGCGCCGTCACCTACGACGAGTACATCTACCCCAACGGCCAGCGCATGTTCCAGATCAAGGAAATGAAACTTGTGGACCCGCTGCGCACCGGCAAGGAGCGCGAGGTTTCATTCGTCAACGGCCACGATGATCCCGCCGACATCGGCGGCGTCTTCCAGGTAGTGGTCGTCCCCGAAACGCATCCCAATTGGAGCGGCGAAAACCGCCCGTGGTAGGTAGTTGGCCGCTGGTCGTCGAACGGGGAAGTCTGCAGAACCAGGAGTTTCCTGAGTCAGCAGCTCCCACCCACCAGCTACGAACTACCAGCTACCTTCTTCACCTGCTGTCCCGGAGGTAGCGCGTCGCGCAGCTCGCGCACGGTCCGCTTGAAGACCGGGTGACGGGCCTCAGGCGCGATCTCGGCCAGCGGTTCCAGCACGAAGCGGCGCTCGTGCATCGCCGGATGCGGGATGGTCAGTTGCGCGGTATCCACCACCGCCGAACCGAACATCAGGATATCGAGGTCGATCACCCGGGGACCTTTGGGCTGCACCCGCTTGCGTCCCATCTCCTGCTCGATCTTCTGCAGCGCACCCAGGAACTGGCGCGGCATTTTGTCGGTTGCGACCACGACGGCGCAGTTCAGGAACCAGGGTTGGGCCAGGAAATCGACGGGCTCGGTTTCGTAATACGAGGAGACCGCGGCCACCTCGCCCAATTCCCCCAGCCGGCGCAGGGCCTCGCGCAGGTTGCCGGCGCGATCGCCCACGTTGGAACCCAGCGAGAGATACACGTTCTTGCGCATGCTCGCCCTAGTTTCCAGTTTTCGTCGTCACGGAGCAAGAGAGACACGATAGTAACTTGTTGGACAATGCGAACTGTTGTCACATGGCATAGAATCGAAGCTCAGCGCCTCCTGCGGGGTTAGGGCATTCATGGCGTTACAGTCACTGCTGCTCAGCCGTGACGATGATGTAATCCGCGTCTTGCGGCGGGTGCTCACCGACCTCGAGATCGACGTCGAGGTCTGCAACGGGTCCGACAAGGCAGGCGAGCAGCTGGCGCGCCGCAAGTGGGACGCTATCATCATCGACTGCGACGACGTCCAGGGCGCGGTTGACGTGTTGCGCACGGTACGCCAGAGCCCGTCCAACAAGACTTCCACTACTTTCGCCATCATCAACGGCATCACCAGCGTGCGCATCGCCTTCGAGCTGGGCGCCAACCTGGCGCTGGAGAAACCGATCACCGCCGACCGCGCCAAGCACAGCTTCCGCGCCGTCCACGGCATGATGCTGGCCGAGCGCCGCCGCTACTACCGCCACCCGGTGGACATGGCGGTCACGCTGAAGTTTGAAGACAAAGACACCGGCCGCAGCTTTGACCTGATGGCCACTGCGGTCAACCTGAGCGAAGGGGGCATGGCGCTGAACCTCAAGTCGAAGCCGCCGGACACCAAGGCGGTTGCCATGGTTCATTTCATGCTGCCGGGAACCAAGACTTGGATTGAGACTCCGGGGACCATCGCTTGGGCGGATGGCGAAGGATTGGCCGGCGTACGTTTTGAAAACACGCCCTACGCCGTCAAAGAACATATGGCGCGCTGGTTTACCCAGACGATGACGGCAGAAAAGAAGCCGGCCCAGCCGGCGCGCGAGAAACGCAGGTTCTGGCAAAGCTGAATTGCGTGTTCTAACTTCGGGTAGGCACCTCGCCAGGGCGGCGTGTTCGCGCACGAGGGCGTGCGCGCTCCAACGGCGATACGCACACGCCATCGCGTGTGGTTATCAGTGGCTAGTCCGTTCAGTGATCGTCTTAAGTACGAAGTTCCGCCGCGCCGGAATAGGCGAGCTCCCCGGACGTGTCTTCCTCGGTTTCCTCCCACAACGTCCGGTCGCGCAGCAGGCGAGAGACCAGCGCGGTGTGCATGGCGTGGCCGGCGCGGTCAGCCACAACGCGGCCGATGATGCGACGTCCGAGCAGAGCCAGGTCGCCAATCAGGTCCAGCACCTTGTGACGGACGAATTCGTCCGGGTAGCGGAGAGGTCCGTTGACCACGCCGTCGCGGGTGAGCACGATGACGTTTTCCGGCGTGGCGCCGCGGATCAGGCCCTGGTCGCGCATGGCCTTCTCCTGCTCCAAGAAACCGAAAGTGCGGGCCGGCGCGATCTCGCGGCGGTATTGGCCGTCGGAAAGTTCCACTTCGAAGGTTTCGCGGCCGATCAGCGGATGCGGAAAATTGATGGTGTAGGAAACCGAATAGCCGGGCGCAGGATACACCGCCAGCGATTTGCCGGCCTCGCGAAGCTCCAGCTCGCGGCGGATGCGCAGGTAAATCCGGCGCCGTCTCTGCTTCTTCAGCCCGACGCTCATCACCAGGTCCATGAACGGACGCGCGCTGCCGTCCAGAATTGGCAGCTCCAGGTTGTCGAGTTCGACGATGGCGTTGTCCACGCCCAGGCCGATCAACGCCGATAGCAGGTGCTCAGTGGTGGAGATGAGCACGCCTTTCTTCATCAAGCTGGTGGCGTAGCTGACACGGGCGACGTTGCGGCTGATGGCTTCAACCAGGAATCCATCCAGGTCCAGGCGGCGAAAGACAATGCCGGTGCCCGCCGCCGCCGGCAGGATGCGCAAATGCACGGGCGCTCCCGAATGCAAGCCTACGCCGTGACATTCAACCGCGCTGCGGATTGTCTGTTCGTATGCCAGAAGGGAGGTCGCGCTCACTTTCCGCGCAGCCATACCGATTAGACCCGCGCCGACCGGATCCAGTTTCGGTATTCTCTAACTATTTTACGATGAAGAGATTACATCGGCGGGTGATTCCTTGGCTGTGGCTAATTCACCACACTTGAGGTCATTTTGGACGCAGGCATCACACTGCTAACATCCCGTTAGTGGCTACTTGATGGGGGGAAACTCAATGAACGGCCGGGTGGAACAGCGTTCCGCCAAAGATCAGAACCAGCACCAGCAGAATCAGAAACAGCGCCAGCAGGAAACGCGCGATGGTGGCAAAGCCCGCGGCCAGGCCGGAGAAGCCCAGCAATCCGAAGATCAGAGCGCAGACGGCAAAGATGATCGCCCAAGTCAGCATCTCTGATTGGAGGGCACAGGTACGTCGGGGGTTGCCGCAATTTACCCAATTCGGCAATTACCCGATTCCGCAATCCTTACTCGATGGCAGCTTCGACGCGCCGCGCTTCTGCAATGATGCTCTGGAAGATACGCGTAATGGCATCGTGGTCGAAGGGGCCGCTATTGCCCTGCCGGACGCGGGCCAGCACCTGCTGCTCGCGTTCGGGATCCACGATCTCGACGCCGGATTCGCGCTTTACCTTGGCCAGCTCGCAGGCAAGCTTGGCGCGGATGTTAAGAAGCTGCAGCAGCTGGCCGTCGAGAACATCAATCGCGGCGCGCCAGTCGGATATTTGGGTAGCCATGGGTTTTCTCCTGTCAAAAACAAAAGCCGCGAACCTTGAGAGTTCGCGGCTTCGGTCTGGAATCTTTGCGCTGGTTCTAGGTCGCGTACGCACAAGCTCCGCCTAAGCCGCTGCTCCCGAAGGAGAAGCGGTAACTAAAGGCGTAGCTAAATCGAGTGCGAGACATATGCGCAGGAGCATCATGCCTTGTCACAGGCAGGTGTGTCAATTAGCCATTTGGGTTAGCCGGACCGCGGCTGCCACTCATTTCGCGGCGGCTTGCAGATAGAACTGCATGAAATTGAACGCCTCAAACCGGGTCAGCTCTGCGCTACCGCTGCTTGAGGTTTGCCGACAAAAAATCGCCGCGCCAGGAACCGCAATACCGCCCAACCCACCCGGCCGAGGAGCATAGCGGTCAAAATCCAAACCGCGAGCAACGGCAAGTGCACCAACAGCTGTACCATCGCGTCTGCGTAATCAGTGAGTCCGGAAAGTGTGCTCAGGACGGCTAGCCTCGCCTGGTACCGCGGACGCCAGTGCAGGCCCAACACCTCCGCCTCCGCGACGGTCCCGATCGTGATGGCAATTGCCGCCATTTCCACTTGTCCAGATAAATACCTCCGCTCGGCTTCCAGCCGTTCAATTTCGCCCCGCACTTCGCTGAGCTTTTCCGTTACCGCGACGATGTCTTTCACCCGGCTCGCACGTTTGATGATCGCCAGGTATTGCGACTCTTCGGCGCGAAGATTGCGCAGCTTCGCATCTTCGTCGGTCAACGTCCGCGAGACGTCGCGGGAGTCGGTGCTCTCTTTTTGGACGCTGGTGGCCAATTGACGCACCTGGCGGCGCACTTCGTCGAAGTGAGCGACAGGCACTTGCATCGTCACCTGTGCCCACTGCGAGCGCTCGGTCCCGGTCACAGCCGAGTTCTGGATGGTGCCTGCGTGTTGAGCCGCTAGCTCCGCCAATTTCTCAACCATTTCCGCTGGGCGTGCAGTCTGAAGCTGAAAGTCAGCCGTGCGAACGATCCGTAGCTCATCGTTGAGCTGACGCACTCCTCCCAGGAATCCAGCAGGCACACCGCCCGGCACGCCACCGATGACGCCGCCCATGACACCGCCTCGCTTCATAGGGCCTGCTGCGGGTGCAGAAACGCTTTGACGGACTTGCTCGCCGCGCAATTCGGCCAATGCTGTCGAATGCGGACGAGGTTGCTGCCATGGGCGAGCGTCGAAATACCAGGCCAAGCTCCCCAGCGCGAGCAGGACAATGAATGCACTGCTGAAATTCTGCCGGTATTTTGCGATCGCACCCGCCATAACCGCCTCCTACTACGGCATAGACAAATCAAAGGAGAGAATTGTTCCGAGTACAGAACGATAGGTCAGCGTGAGGTTGCAGCGTTTTCTTGAAGAAAATAAAAAGGGCGGGTTCGCTCCCGCCCTACCAACTACCGACTGCTGACCTTCTAGATGTCCAGATTCTTCACGTCCAGCGCGTTGTCTTCGATGAACTTCCGCCGCGCTTCCACGTCTTCGCCCATCAGCGTGGTGAAGATGGCTTCGCAAGCCTCGATGTCCTCCGCCTTCACCGCCAGCAGGGTGCGGCGCTCGGGGTCCATGGTGGTCTGCCACAATTGCTCGGCGCTCATTTCGCCCAGCCCTTTGTAGCGCTGCACCGTGAAGTCCTTCTTGCCCTCGTTGAGCACGTAATCGAAGAGCTCGCGGACGGTCGGCTTCTCCACCGGCTCCAGCTCCGGACCCTTGCGGCGCGCGGCGGCCTTGGGCGCCTTCTTCTCCGCCTTTTCCAGTTCCGCCTTCTCGGTCTCGCTGAGTTCTTCTTCCTTGTTGCCGTTGGTGGCGGTTTCGCGCGTCTTGAACTCGATGACGAACGGCGGCTCCATGTTCTCCGCGATCTGCTTGTACTTCGCCATCATCTGGCGATACTCCGGCGTGGAGGCCAGTTCCCAGCCAATGACGTGCTCGGCGCCCTGGGCGTTGACGAAGTGCACCTGCCACAGGTTGTGCTCCTCGTCATACTTCACTTCCACGCTCTTGAGTTCTTCCTGCTTGGCGATCTTCTTCAGCTCTTTCTCGAGTTCTTTGATCTTCCGGGGCGGCGCGCTCTTCTCGCCTTCAAAGTCGGCGCGCTTGGCCAGATCTATTTTCGGCAGCACGCCGGCGACGGCTTCGCTGCGCAACCGGTTGCAGACTTTGTCGAAGAAATCGAGATAATCCTTCAGCGTGGTGATGAACCGCGTCAGCGGCGCGCCTTCCAGCTTGGCCGCGCCTTCCCCGTAGCGCACGATGATGCCTTCGGAGGCGCGCTTCACCATCACCCGCACGAACTCGCGGTCGTCCTTGATGTACTGCGTCGCCTTGCCCTTCTTGATGCCGTACAGCGGCGGCTGCGCGATGAACACGTTGCCGCGCTTGATCAGCTCGTTCATGTGGCGGAAGAAAAACGTGAGCAGCAGGGTGCGGATGTGCGAGCCGTCCACGTCGGCGTCGGTCATCAGGATGATCTTGCCGTAGCGCAGCTTGATGGGATCGAAATCATCCTTGCCGATGCCGGTGCCCAGCGCCGTGATCATGGCGCGGATTTCCTCGTGCCCGAGCATCTTGTCGTAACGCGCCTTCTCCACGTTCAGGATCTTGCCTTTCAGCGGCAGGATGGCCTGGAAACGCCGGTCGCGTCCCTGCTTGGCGGTGCCGCCGGCGCTCTCGCCCTCCACCAGGAACAGTTCGCAGCGCTCCGGCTGGCGCTCGGAACAATCGGCGAGTTTGCCCGGCAATCCCCCGCCGTCGAGTGCGCCTTTGCGGCGGGTCAGATCACGCGCCTTGCGCGCCGCTTCGCGCGCCCGCGCCGCCTCGATGGCTTTGTTGATGATCTTGCGCGCCACCGGCGGGTTCTGCTCGAAAAACGCTCCCAGGCGCTCGTTCACGAACGCCTGCACTGTTCCGGCAATGTCGGAATTCAGCTTGCCCTTGGTCTGCCCTTCAAACTGTGGCTGCGACAGCTTTACCGAGATCACCGCCACCAGGCCTTCCCGGACGTCATCGCCGGTAAGGTTCTCCTTCACGTCTTTGAACAACCCAAGCTGCTGCCCCGCGTAGTTGATGGTGCGGGTAAGGGAGGTGCGGAAGCCGGACAAATGCGTGCCGCCGTCAACCGTGTTGATGTTGTTGGCGAAGCTGAAAACGTTTTCCGAGTAGCCGTCGTTGTATTGCAGCGCGATTTCCATGGTCACGCCGTCGCGCTCGGCTTCCATGTAGATGGGCCGGTCGTGCAGCACTGATTTGCCTTTGTTCAAATGCTTCACGAACTCGGCGATGCCGCCGGTGTACTTGAATTCCAGGCGCTTGTTTTCGCCCGTCTTGGCGTCGGTAGAGCGCTCGTCGGTGAGCGTAATCACCAGGCCCTTGTTGAGGAAGGCCAATTCGCGCAGCCGCTGCGCCAGGGTGTCGAAGTTGTATTCAGTAACCGTGAAGATGGTTTTGTCGGGTGTGAAATGGACCTTGGTTCCGCTCTTGCGTCCGGCGCTGCCAGTTTTCTTCAGCTTGCTGGTGGGCTCGCCTCGGGAATAGCTCTGTTCGAAAGTGCCTTGATCAGGCCGCCATACTTCCAGCTCCAACTCTTCGCTCAGCGCGTTGACGCAGCTGACGCCAACGCCGTGCAATCCGCCCGATACTTTGTAGGTCGAGGAATCAAACTTGCCGCCGGCGTGCAAGGTGGTCATCACCACTTGCGCGGCAGGAATTTTTTCGCCGTCGATGTCCATGTCGCCGACCGGAATGCCGCGGCCGTTGTCCACCACGGTGACCGAGTTATCGATATGAATCGTGACCTCGACGCGGTCCGCATATCCGGCCAGCGCCTCATCCACCGAATTGTCCACCACCTCGTACACCAGGTGATGCAGCCCCAGCTCGCCGGTCGAACCGATGTACATGGCGGGGCGCTTGCGCACCGCTTCCATTCCGCCCAGCACTTTGATGGAGTCGGCAGTGTAGGCGGCGTCGCCGTTGCCGTTGGAAGCGCGGCCATTGCTGCTCTTGCCCGCGACTTCTGCGTCTACTTTGCCGTTCTTTTTTTCCGCTTTCGCCTCGACGGTTGCCGTGGCGCTCACGTTCTCTTTGCTCGCCATGAATCTCCGATAGGGAACACAGCTCGGGCCTGCGACGCGCCGTGAAAACGGCCGCCAAAAATCACGTCAAATGATTGAAATTACTCACACTTAGTGGGTGCCCGAACAACTTCATTCTACCACAAAGGAAGGGAATTTTGGGGCCGGAGAATGGCCGTAAATTGCTGTTCACGCGGGACTTACGAGGCTAAGATTTCGGGCCGCCCGGAGCCGCGGAATGGCGCTGTTTTGCACCGGATTTCCACCACAAATCGGAGCCTCAATCTCCCGGGCGAGGTGAGTATGCCCGAGTCGAAGGGACCCTACAGCCGCATCTGCCGATGCGGCATTCCAACCGCGCATGTTGTTTATCCCGCCACCTTGATCGCTTCCCGAGCTTGACGAATCACGATGTCGTGCTTGATCTGGTTGTAGAGATCTTCTGACACCAGCAAGCGCGAGAGCAGCTCCAGCTTATTGCGATACGGACGGTTCTCGATCAGGCGATCCAGCGTGAGGCTCTCCACGATGCCGAGCGACATGAGCTGTTCGCGCGTGGCGGTGTTGATGTCCACCAGCGGCTCGCGCCAGCCCGCCATGTATCGGCGGCGATGTTGCACAGCCGCGAAGGTGAACGCGCCGGCGAATGCCAGCCCAATGCCAAACATGAATGCGCCAAGATGACTTTTCACGATTCCCCCACTGCAGTCAGTCATTTCCGGTCATGCTGACTGCCATCTTCGCCCCGCCACCGGCAATCTGCTGCGCACGCGCGCGTGCCTCGAGCCAGATCTGACGCATCTGCTCCGCCATTTCCGAGCGCTCTTCCCTGGTCACCGCCTCGGCAATCAGAATGCCGACTGGCAGCCCAAGCGCAAGCCCCGTCAGGAAGTTTTTCATGCGCGCCACCCGTAGTCCCTAGAACAGATGCCTCCGCGCCGGTACGGTTTGCCGCGCCATTGCTGGCTGCCGTTGTGGAGTAGAAGCGTTTCGCCGGCTGAAGCCCGCTCGACATGACATTTGTCTTCGAGACGCGGGCGGCACGACTGAAGTCGTGCCCTTCCCGCTGATTTCGTTTTGCTCCTCGGTGCTGACCCTGCGCCTAGGCCAGCGCCGAGGTGCAGAAGGCGCACTTGCGCGCCGCAATCGGAATTTCGCTCATGCACTCGGGACATTTCTTCGTGGTCGGATCCGCCGGCGCCGGTTCCTTGTGATAACGCTGGATCAGCGTGTTGATCGGCAACACGACAAAGTAGTACACGGCCGCCGCGACGATCAGGAACGACAGTACCGCGTTCACGAAGTCTCCGTACAGAAACCGGCTGCCGTGCAGGTCGAAATAGAAGGCGGAAAAATCCGGCTTGCCGACGATGGCGGCAATCAACGGCGTCAGAAGGTCCTTCACCAGGGCGGCCACCACCGTGCCAAACGCCGCGCCGATCACCACCGCCACCGCCAAATCCACCACGTTGCCGCGCAACAGGAATTGCTTGAAGCCTTTCATGGCTGATCCTCCTCAGAGCCGGTTTGCGGCCCGTCCAAGACAAACGACAAAATCCAGGCGGAGCATCATACTGCAATGGTGTAGCGGCGCAATTCCTTCCGCCGCGATAGGCGGACACGAACTCTGCCCCAAGCGGGAACATTCCGGCAGCAATAAAAATGGGGCGGTTGGCTCGCCCCCATTCGGTCCTGACTGTGCAGGCGCTCAGATCCTCATCGGCATCACGATGTAGCGGTACTTGTAGTCGCTGTCCGGCGGCTCTTCCGGCCGCAACTGTCCTGCCGACTGCGGATCTTTGAATTCGAATCGCACCTCGCCAGTGCCGGCGGCTTTGAAAAAGTCCAGCAGGTACTGGCTGTTGAAGCCGATGGTCAGCGAATCGCCCTGGTAGCTGGTCTCAATCGAGTCTTCCGATTCGCCGGCATCGCTCGACGACGACGAAACCTTGATCTCTCCCTTATCCAACTTGAGCCGGATCGCCCCGCTGCGTTCGTCGGCAAACTGCGCCACGCGCTGGATGGCCGACGAGATGGCCTCCGTGGGCACGGTGACGGATTTGCTGTTGTCGCGCGGCAGCACCGCCTCGTAGTTGGGAAATTGCCCGGTAAGCTGGCGTGAGGTCAGCAAGCGGTCGCCAAGCCGGAAAAACAGCGTGGATTCGTCTTTGGCGAACTCTACGTGCTCGCCGTCGTAATCGCTGAGCAGCGAGTTCAGCTCGCCCATCGCTTTCTTTGGCACCAGGATCCGCATCTCGCCCGAAACGCCGTGGAAACGCGCGGACGTGTTCTCGATGTGCGCCAGCCGATGACCGTCGGTCGCAACCATGATCATCGACTCCGGCTTCAGCACCAGCAGCGCCCCGTTCAGCGTGTAGCGCGACTCTTCGTTTGAAATCGCAAAAATTGTCTTTGCGATCATCCGGTGCAGCATTTGCGACGGCAGCTTGAACGCTGTCCCGCCCGGAAACGCGGGCAGGCTGGGAAAATTCGAGCGCGCCATGCCCACCATCTTGGTGTTGGAGCGGCCGAGGCGCAGGTTGACCCAGTGGTTCTCCAGCAGCTTGATGGCGATTTCGCCGTCGGGCAGCAGCTTGACGTAGTCGAACAGCCGCCGCGCCGGAATGGTGCACGCGCCTTCCTTCTTGATCTTGGCCGAGCAACCGGTGCGCAGGCTCAAATCCAGGTCGGTGGCCGTGATCGAGAGCCGATCCCCCGCAGCTTCGAACAGGAAATTCGACAGGATGGGAATCGTGGTCTTGCGCTCGACCACGCCCTGGGTCGCCGTCAGTTCTTTCAGCAAATCCGACTTGCTGACCGTGATTTCCATTACGCCCCCTTTGACCTCGGGGACCTCCGATACGCGCGTCGCGGTTGTTTCCGTCACTGCGGTGCCCCTCCCGACCAGGGTCCCCCGAAATCCAGGGTGACCGTTTGCGATCTGCCCGAAACCGCGCGGCTGGGATGCGCTCTCGGGGTTGCTTTGACGCTTACTTCTGTGGACTTAACTTATATCAAAAGAAAATTCAATAAAACAGCAGTAGAAGCCGTTGGCCTCGAAAATGTGGAAGACTCCGGCAAATCACTTCGAGTCGGCCACTTACGCGCTCTTAACACCCTGTTCATAAGGGAATTCCAATGTGCTTGACACAGCATAACCCCGGCCGCCGCCTTAATACTTCTCCGTGTTGCACGCTTTCCACATTCCGTCCACAGCGCCTGCTTCGGATTACGCGCCACTGCCGTGGAAAAACCGAACTAAGGGCCGATTCATCGGCTGTCGCCACCACCGACTTTTCCTTAACCCACAGCGAGAGGAAGCTCCTGATCTTTGGCGAGCCCATCAGCGCGAGGCCACAAAAAAAGCACGGCTTCTCGCCGTGCTCGCACCAATCCTCATTCCCGTCATCCGCCCAGGGTCTCGGTCAGCTTGTTGAGCAACCGGTTCAGGTCCTTGTCGTTTTTGCGCACGGTGTCAATCTTGTCAATCGAGTGCAGCACGGTGGTGTGGTGCTTGCCGCCGAACTGGCGCCCGATTTCCGGCAACGAAGAATCGGTCATGTGCTTGGCCAGGTACATCGCGATCTGCCGCGGGTACACGATGGCGCGCGAGTTGTTCTTCGCCTTGATCTCCGCCAGGCGCAGCCCGAATTGCTCCGCCACCGCCTTCTGAATGGAATCAATCGTAATTTTGCGCTGCTGCGAATCAATGAAGTTCTTGAGGACGGTTTGCGCATAGCTCAGGCTGATCTCACCGCCCGTCAACGATGCGTGCGCCACCAGGCGAATAAACGCCCCTTCCAGTTCTCTGACGTTGGAGCGGATATTGGAAGCGATGAACAATGCCACGTCGGTGGGCAGCTGCACCCGTTCCGACTCCGCCTTCTTCTGCAGGATGGCGACCTTGGTTTCCAGGTCGGGCGGCTGGATGTCAGCGATCAATCCCCACTCGAAGCGCGAGCGCAGCCGGTCTTCGATCTCGGCCAGCTCTTTTGGCGGCCGGTCGCTGGCGATAATGATCTGCCGCATCGACTCGTGCAGCGCATTGAAGGTGTGGAAGAACTCTTCCTGCGTCCGTTCTTTCTGCGCCAGGAACTGGATGTCATCGATCAGCAGCACGTCGACGGTGCGGAACTTGTCACGGAAACTGGTCATCTTGTCGTAGCGCAGAGAATTGATCATCTCGTTGGTAAAGCGCTCACTGGACAAGTAGCAGATGGACATCTGCGGGTTATGGCGTTTGACCTCGTGCCCGATGGCCTGCATCAGGTGCGTCTTGCCCATGCCGACACCGCCATAGAGGAACAGCGGGTTGTAGGCTTTCGAGGGACTCTCCGCCACCGCCAGCGCGGCGGCGTGGGCGAACTGGTTGCCGGCGCCGCAGACAAAGGCCTCGAAGGTGTAGCGCGGATTCAGTTGCGCGGCGCTGTCCCAGTCGAAGCGCTGCTGCTGCTGCACCTTCACCCCCGCCGCTGCCGCCGAGGTCCCGGCCAAACCAGGGGATGGGGCGGGATTAAACCCGCCATCGTGCCGCACCGGGGTGTTGGCCGCCGCCGTCGGCGCCGGTGGCGACACCGGCGGCAGGGTCACGAACTCGATGTCCTGTAACTCCAGGCCCAAGTCCTCCATCGCTTCCAGGATCAGGTCCTCGTAGCGCTCCGCCATTTGTCCGAACTCCGGGTTCGGCACCAGCACGAACAGCGTGTGATCGCTGGTATGACTGAAACGGGTCGGCTTCAGCCACGTGTCGTAGGAGTGGCGGTTGATCTTCTTTTCCAGCGCATCCAGAATGCGCATCCAGGGATTCACAGCAGTGATTGCGGACGACACGGACATGATGATTCCAATCTCTCACCGGATTCCGCCGACGAACATCCGGCATAAAACTTGGCCGGCGCTCTTTTTTCCGCGCCGAATACTTGTGTTTCCCGACGCTCTGCATTCCACCTTGCGCAGCACGCGCCGCGTATGCCGATCAAAACTGCTCTCGACTCAGGAGTGTTGTACCTGTGACTTCATGCGGCACTGCAAGGTGGTTCAGAGTTGCACTCATTCAGTGCAGTCAGCTTTTTCGTAACCTGCGCGCATACTAGCATGAAAATTTTCTTCGTGTCGGAATTGTTGCCGGTAAAAAAAAAATTGAGCGCGAAAATTGCAGCATCTGGACACGACATGTCAAGTATTGATTTCGTAATGACGCAAGCGTGGTGCAATTTTGCTTCCGAGCTGCGGGTTGAATTTCAACCGGCGTGGCTGCATTGGCGATCGAGTGATTGAGGTTGACGGAGGGGATCAGTAAATCACAGATCTCTCAATCGCAAATGAGGCGCGCTAGCCACTTCGTATCCTCGTCAGATATACTTTCAGTTTGGCCCCTTCATAATTTTCTCCACTGAGGAGCACTCACTTTTCATGCCGAAGCGCACGTTCCAGCCAAACCGGCGCCGCCGGTCCAAAACGCACGGATTTCGCAGCCGGATGAAGACCAAGAGCGGACAAGCGGTTCTCTCGCGCCGGCGCGCCAAGGGCCGCAAGCGGGTCTCGGTCAAGCCCGGCTTTCGGGATTAGCCCGCCTTCTGCGGTCAATGTCGCGGTGAAACCCCTGTCCCATTCTTTTGCAGCACGCGCCGATGCTTCCGCCTTCGAAGCGGTGCGCCGATGCGCGTCACCGGAACGCCCGGGCAACGACGCGTCTGGCGCCGGCCTGCCGCCCGCCGGCGCCGTGTCCGGCAATGCGCTGCGTTTCGCCAAGACCTCGAAGCTTCTTCGCCATTCAGATTTTCAGCGCGTGTACAAACAGGGCCGACGCCACTTCGCCGCGCACATGACCGTGTTCTACCTGCAGCGGACTGATGTAGCCGGGCCGCGCTCGGCCGGGACTGTCACTGGGCCGCGGGTCGGGTTTACCGTGGGACGCATCCTCGGCGGCGCCGTGGACCGCAACCGGATCAAGCGCCGCCTGCGCGAGGCGGTGCGCCACCACTTGTCTGGGCTGGCGCTGCCCGTCGATGTGGTGATAAACCCGAAGAAGTCGGCGCTGCTCGCCGAGTTTGCCGTTCTGGACCAGGAGATAGCCCGCGCCTTCCGGGTGATCAGCGAAAAGGCTCGCATATGAAATCGGCGCTCCTCACCTTGTTGCGCGCTTACCAGCGGTGGATCTCGCCGCTGCTGTCGCCGGCGTGCCGTTATGTCCCGAGCTGCTCGGAATATGCGCACGAAGCAATTGATTCTCACGGTGCCGTGAAAGGCGTCCTGCTTGCCGCCTGGCGCCTGCTGCGCTGTCATCCCTTGGCGCGCGGCGGATTCGATCCCGTGCCGAACGGTGTGGCACACGCGCCCGCGCGTGTGCGCGACCTCAAGCCTGAAACCTTGCGCCTGAAGCCTGAATGAATGGAAACATGCAAAACCCGCAGCAGGACCCCGGCACGGAGCGCAGGCTGCTGCTCGTCTTCGTCCTGACCTTTGCCGTCCTGCTCATCTCGCAGCCGCTGCTGATGAAGTACATCAAGCCGCAGGCGCCCGCGCCCGAGCAGAAGCCGGCCGCTACCCAAGCCGCACCCGCGCCCGCTCCTGCCGCCCCTGCCCCGGCGATGGCAGCTCCCGCCGCGGCCAAACGCGGTGCAACAAAGCCGGCAGCCAACCGCCAAGCCGCCGCCGAGCAGGAAACGGTGATCGAAAACGATCTCTACCGGATCACCTTCACCAATCGCGGCGCGCAGGTGAAGTCGTGGGTGCTGAAGCAATTCAAGGATGACGAAGGTCATCCCCTCGAGCTCGTGCACCAGGCCGCGGCGCAGCAGTTCGGATACCCGCTCTCGCTGTGGACGTATGACGAGGGCCTGCGCAAAAAACTGTCGGCGGGACTCTACGTGCCCTCTCGCGGCAAGGACCCGGCGGCAAGCAGCGCGGGTGATGTTCTGCATCCGCCCGCCGACATCACCTTCGATTACGCGGATGGCGACATTGTGGTTCGCAAGGCGTTTCACTTTGATCACTCTTACGTGTTGAAGATCGAAACCTCGGTCCTGCAGAACGGCCAGCCGATCCGTGCTTTTCCGTCCTGGCCGGGCGGCTTCGGCGACCAGGTCTCGCCCGCCGCCTACGCCGCCGCCACCATCGATCTCTATAACGGGGAAAGGAACTGGCATGGCAGCGAGAAGGTGATCCGCCGTGCCATGAAGAATGTCAGCGGGGGAGGGACCATCAACGGTCCGTTCGCCTGGGGCGCCGCCGCCGATCAGTATTTCGCCGCCGTCTTCATGCCCGACGATCCCAAGGATGCCGCGCTCATCATGCTGCGCAATCCCGTCGAGATTCCCAAGGACCCGGCCAAGCCCGACGGCGACAAGGTCAAGCTGGAAGTTGTTGGGGCCGCTGTCGGCAATCTCAGCGGCCTGACCTCGGAACGTCTTTTTGCCGGCCCCAAGAATCTCGACGTGCTGCAAAGCGTCAAAGCGCCGCCCCTGGCTGGGGAATCGGCCACCAATCTTGGCAGCCTGGTGGATTTCGGCACCTATCTCGGGTTCATCGCCAAGCCTCTGTTCCTGTGGTTGCGCTGGACCTATCACCACGTGGTGGCGAACTGGGGATGGTCGATCATCATCCTCACTGTCGTCATCAACGTCGTGGTCTTTCCGCTGCGGCTCTCCAGCATGAAGTCGGCGCTGAAGATGCAGAAAATGCAGCCGCAGGTCAACGCCATCAAGAGCCGCTACCAGCAGAAGATCCGCAACTTGAAGCCCGGCGATCGCACCGGCAAGATGGAATTGTCTTCCCAGCAAAACCAGGAAATCGCGGCCCTGTTCAAGCGCGAGGGCGCCAACCCGATGGGCGGATGCATTCCCATGCTCATCCAGTTCCCATTCCTGGTGGCGTTCTACTCCATGCTCGGCAGCGCCATTGAGTTGCGCCAGGCGCATTTTGCCTGGCTGCACGACCTCTCTTCGCCGGACCCATTGCACATCCTACCCATCCTGATCATCATCACGACGCTGGCGGTGCAGAAGATGACGCCGCAAGCCGGCATGGATCCGGCGCAACAAAAAGTCATGACCCTGATGATGCCGGTCATGCTCGGCGTCATCTCGTGGAACCTGTCGTCGGGACTGTGCCTCTACTGGGTGGTGGGAAACCTGGTTTCCATCATCCAGCAGTACTGGATGAACAACACGCGCTTCGGGCAGGAAATGCGCGCCGAAGCTGAAAAGCGCGCCCGCAAGAAAGGCGTGCCGGTGAAGACGTAAGAGTTTCGAAGCAGGTCACGGATGTTTCCAATCAAGCAGGCGAAACCTGCGAAACATCCGAAACCTTCTTTGCTATACTGCGAAGCTTTCAAGATTCATGCCGATCGCCGACAAAGTCGCCTCTGCCCGCAAAGTCGAAAGCTTGCTCCGAGTGGCCATTGTCAAGGGCGGTTTCAAGCTGAAGTACCGCATCACCGTGGATCCTCCGCTTCCCGAGGAACGCGATTGGGAGAAGCCCGACATCCTGGTCGAACTGGCCGGGCCCGACAGCGACCTGTTGCTGGAACGCGGTGGCGAACTGCTGCGCGCCTTCGAACACCTGGCCATCGAAATGCTGCGCCTGGGCCGGGAGGAGCACGACCGCGTCAGCTTCGATTGCCGCGGATTTCGCGCCATGCGCATCCAGGAGTTGAAGCTGGCCGCCGACGTTGCCGCCGACCGCGTGCGCAAGACCGGAACACCCTACGAATTCGGCCCCATGAGTTCGCGCGAGCGCCGCATCGTCCACCTCGCCCTTCGCGATCATGCCGACCTGCGCACCGAGAGCGCCGGGGAAGCGGGTGGCCGGCACGTGGTTCTCTATCCCAAGGACTACAAGGCGCGTCCTCCCGCCGCCCCGCGCTTCGGCCGCCGCCGGTAATTCACCGTCTATTGATTCATACGCAGGCCTCGGAACCCCAGCCCGAGCCGAAGGACTCTCAACCCGGCTTGCAACTGGAAACCAGAAACCAGAAACTAGAAACTTGCAATTAGACGACACCATCGTCGCCATCTCCACCCCTCCCGGTCGCGGCGGCATCGGTATGGTTCGCCTGGCCGGCCCCGACGCGCGCTCCATCGCCGCGCACATGCTCCGCTTCGGCAGCGAGCTGCAACCCCAGAGCGCCCTCTTCGGCGAATTCATCGATCCCGACACCCAGGAACGAATCGACGAAGTGGTGGTCACGTTCTTCCAGAAGCCGCACTCCTACACCACCGACGACATCGTCGAAATCTCCGCCCACGGCTCACCGGTCGTGTTACGACATATTGTGGAGCTCGCCCTTGCCCGCGGCGCGCGCCTCGCCGAGCCCGGAGAATTCACCATGCGCGCCTTCCTCCATGGCCGCCTCGACCTCACCCAGGCCGAGGCGGTGCGCGACCTCATCGACTCGCAAACGCTCTACCAGGCGCGCGTCGCCGCCCAGCAACTGGGAGGCGCGCTCTCCCACCGGCTGTCGCCGATCAAGCAAGGGTTGGTTGAATTGATCGCCACGCTCGAAGCCGGCGTGGACTTTGCCGAAGACGATGTCTCCGTTCTTCCCGCCCCGCAGATCATGGCGCGCATGGACGCCATCGCCGCCCCACTGCGCGAACTCTCTCGCTCCTTCGCTTACGGCAAATTGGTGCACGAAGGCCTGACGCTCGCCATCGTCGGCCGCCCCAACGTCGACAAGTCTTCGCTGTTCAACCGCCTGGTCGAGCGCGAGCGCGCCATCGTGACCGCCGCGCCCGGAACCACACGCGATCTGGTCACCGAAACTGTCGCCCTCGGCGGCATCCCGGTGCACCTGGTGGACACCGCCGGCATCCGCCAGGCGCCGAATGAAGCGGAAGCCGAATCCATCGGCATCCGCAAATCTCTGGAGGTTCTTGCCGACGCCGATTTCGTCCTCGTCGTCACCGACGCCTCCCAGCCACTCACGCCGGAAGACCGCGAGCTGATCGAGCAAGTCAGCGGACGAAACGCGCTTGTCGTTGCCAACAAATCCGATCTACGAACCCAATTTTCAGGAATGTCATCCCGAGCGACTGAGGGGAACCATGACCCGAGCACGCGATCACTCGATCACCAGATTCAAACGTCCGCCCTCACCGGCGCCGGCATCGCCGAACTTCGCGCCGCGATCCTCGGCCGCATCGCCGGCGGCTCTCCCCAGCAGGAAACCGCCTTCCTCACCAACCTTCGCCAGCAGAAACTGGTGGAAGATTCTCTGGCCGCGCTTGCCGGCGCCGCCCGTGCCGTCGAAAACAATACTCCGCACGAAATGCTTTTGCTCGACCTCTACAACGCGCTCCGCCCGCTCGACGAAATCACCGGCGCCACCACCACCGACGACATCCTCAACCTGATCTTCTCCACCTTTTGCATCGGAAAGTAGACGAAGATCACAGATTTTCGGCGCAGAATCCGTTACTCTGTCCGGCTCACATGGACTGGTTTTTCGAATCTCTCGACCTGTTCGTGCCTCTGGCGGTCTGCACGTTCATGGCATGCAAAGCCAGCTGGCGCTGGGCGCGCTACAGATTCCTGCATGTGTCAGCTCGCTACTGGCCCACGACGGACGCGTTGGTCCAGGTGATAGAGCGGGACGAGCCTTTCGCCATCTGCGGTCTGCGCGTGGAGTACGAATATCGGGTGGACGGAAAGTTCTATGCCGGTGAGCTTGTGTACAACACGTTGTTCACCGAGGCCTATGCACAACACTTCGTGGAGCGAAACCGCTACCTCATTCACTACGATCCGCACCGGCCCGAACGTTCTCTGTTGCCGCTCGATGCGCGGCCGGTTTACTCCGGTGAACAGGTCTTGATCTGAAATCGCGTATTCAAAATTGAGCTACGGCACAATGATCCTGCTTCCCTCCGGCGCTCCTACCGCCAGCTTCTCGGGAAAATTCGCCAACAGGAAGTCCAGGAACGCGCGCGACTTCGGCCTTCCCGAGGTTTTTCCCAGCGCCAGCCGCAGCGTGAACACCAGCGCCTTCAGCACGTCGCCATCCTTCAGCGTCGAGTAGCCCCGGCTCTGCTCTTCCACTTTCCGCATCTCCTGCAGCGTCTTCGAGATCTCCGCCGCAATCGCATGCTGCACCGGGTTCGACGTCGGTTGCTCGTAGATCAATCCCGACTTCACCTGCGTCTCATACGTCTTGGCCATCGCGGTCAGCGCCGCGATCACGTCCCGGTCGTACACCTGGCGGTCGCGGCGCCCGGACTGCGCGATAGCAAAACTCATGCCGGCCAGCAGCGGTTCGCGCTCGTAGAGGAACGAATCCGGCACGTCGACCTCGGGCATCAGCGCCTCGCGATCCAACTCGGCCAGGTGACTCATGTTTTCGTTCTTCCGCGCCTGCTGCAGATACGGACACTCGCTGGGACAATCCAGCGTTACCTCGCGCTCGGTGCCGCAGCAGATGGGGCAAATGCGGTCGTGCACCGCCGGACAAAAGCGCTTCTCTTTTCGCTCATGACAGATCGCACAGCTCAATTCGTCTTCTCCATTGCTCTCGGCCCCCGCGCGCGAACCCCTCATTATCCCATTAGCAAACAAAGCCAACCCGCCGGTTCGACCCAAGGGCTCGAGCGAATTCCTCGGTGGCGGATTTCTTCGGCGCCAATCTGCGCTTCCAGCCTGATTTTCGCTCCCCATCCCCTCAAAAGGGGCATTTTTTGCGGGTTTTCCACAGGAAGATGCGAAAAACCCGCATAAAATCAGGCTTCCGCGCTTCTCAACCGCTCGCGCCCTGTTGTACCATGGCCGCTATCGAGTTAAGCATTCTGGACTCACAATTCAAGGAGGATGTATGGCAGCAGGCATGACCAAGACTCAGCTCGTCCGCCACGTGGCCGAAAAGGTCGGCACCAACAACAAGACCGCGGCCACTTTCCTGGAGACGCTGGCTGAGACGGCCGTCAAGGAGACCAAGAAAAACGGCCTGTTTGTTCTTCCCGGCCTCGGACGCTTGAAGAAGGTGCAGCGCAAGGCACGCATGGGCCGTAATCCCCAAACCGGCGAGCCCATCAAGATCGCAGCCAAGACCACCGCGAAGTTCTATCTCGCCAAAGCCGTCAAGGATGCAATCGCTCCCAAGAAATAGTTTGCTCTTTGTGTTTCGGTAACTGGGCCGGCCTCGCGCCGGCCTTTATTTTTCTGCTTTCCCGTTCTGAAATTCCATTCCCGCCGCAGTTCATTCCTTCGAATCCCGTGTCCGCTCCCGGCCTACAATTTCCTTTAGCCGAGGTGACGCCCATGAAGTCCAAGGCTGCCATGGTCCTGATCATTCTGCTCCTTATTTTCCTGTTCCCCGCGCGCGTGAACTCACAATGGCCGCCGATGCCGCAGGAACTCGCCGGCGGCCGGCCGGGCACTTTTCATTTCTCCACCGACGCCCAGTCGCAGGCCGATCGTTACGACCTCGCCGAACTGCGCGCCAGCATCGAGCGCGTGCAAAGTCTCCTGCCCGCGATCCAGAATTCGGCCACGCGCCAGGCCCTGCAGGTGGAAGTGCAGAAGTGGCAAATCCACGCCGCGCGTTACGAGCAGCGCTTGTCGGTGAGCGCCAGCCCTACGGCCGCTGCGGCCGAGGCGCGTCTCAACCTCCTGAAAGGCCGGCGCAATTGCGCTCTTTGCCACGGCAACATGGGTGATTCCGGCCAGTGATTTGTGCTTTACCGGCTTATCCTGAGCGGTCTTCAGGTTTCACGACTTTTAGAGCGGAGTTATACGCACGTCATCCTGAGCGAGGGCGCACGCCCGAGTCGAAGGACCCCTGCGGTCTAGGAATGAATCTGCCGCCCTTGCTTTTTCCAAGACCGAAATCGAAACTGAATTCGTGCATCCTGAGCGCATCGCCGCCCTGCTTTCCCCCTTTCTCGGCGCTGCCTCGCTCAGCCCAACTCAACTCGAACAACTGTCGCGATATCTCGACCTTCTTCTCCGCTGGAACGCTCGCATGAATCTCACCGCGATTCGCGATGCGGAGCAGATCGTCGCTCGCCACTTCGGGGAATCCCTGTTCGCCGCTGTGCATCTCTACCCGTCCGGCAGCCTGCCGCCGGGAGCCAGCCTGAAGCCTGCCTCCTGCAGCCTGGTCGACATCGGCTCCGGCGCCGGCTTCCCTGGCCTGCCCATCGGGGTTTGGGCGCCCGGCCTGCACACCACCTTGCTCGAATCCAATCAGCGCAAGTCGACCTTTCTTCGCGAGGTTGTCCGTTGCCTCGGACTCGCGCAGTTGGATGTTCTTACCGGCCGCGCCGAAGCCCTCGCGCAAAACATAAGTAAGGTAGGCCCTGGCGCCGGCGCCGGGGCTGCGTATGAAACCACCGAAAGCGCTGCTGCCGCGGGTGCCCTGCCCGCGGCCGAGCTGACGGTCACGCTACGAGCGGTCGAGCATTTCGAAGACATTCTCCCCGTCGCCGTGAAGCTGCTTCACCACTTTTACGCGACCTCGCGCCGCCTTGGCCTGTTGATCGGTGAAGCGCAGGTAGCAGCCGCCCATCAACTCGCGCCCGCCGTCCAATGGTCAGGCGCGATCGCCATCCCCCAATCCTCGCAACGCGTGCTGCTGATCGGGAAT
Source organism: Terriglobales bacterium (assembly GCA_035691485.1). Classification (NCBI taxonomy): domain Bacteria; kingdom Pseudomonadati; phylum Acidobacteriota; class Terriglobia; order Terriglobales; species Terriglobales bacterium. The sequence continues at coordinate 79,856 of DASSIZ010000013.1, read as the reverse complement.
TTGACGTAAGGAAATCCGCGACGCGGCTGGCCCGGTCCGTCAAGCCTGCGACTCTACTCCAAAGAATTTCTCCACGTCCCCCAACTGCGTCGTGCGGCGATACTTGGGCAGGCTGTCCAGAAACACTTTGCCGTACTGCTTCTTCAAGATCCGGTTGTCCATCAGCGCCAGCAGGCCGCGGTCGTGGAGCGAGCGAATCAGGCGCCCGAAGCCTTGTTTCAGGGTGATCACCGCCGCCGGCACCTGGTAATCGAAAAACGCATTCCCACCTGAGGCGTCAATGGCGCGAATCCTCGCCGCCACCACCGGATCGTTGGGCACCGCAAACGGCAGTCGATCAATAATGACGCAGCTCAACTGCTCGCCCTGCACGTCCACTCCCTGCCAGAACGAAGCCGTCGCGAACAGCACCGCGTTCGGCGTGGCCCGGAACTCCTCCAGCAATGCATTTTTCGGCGCCTGCCCCTGGATCATGACCGGGTACGCCAGCTCAGCCAGCAGGCGGTCGTGGATTTCGTGCATCTGCGCGTAGCTGGTGAACAAGCAGAACGCCCTACCCTGCGTGATCTCCAGCAGCCGGCGCATTCGTTCCGCTGCCTTCGCGGTGAACTCCGGCATGCGCGGATCCGGCAGGTCCGGCGGAATGTACAACAGCGCCTGCGATTCGTAGTGGAAGTGCGACGGCACCACCAGCTCGCGCGCGTTCTCCAGCCCGAGGCGCTGGCGGGCGTATTGGAAGCCGTTACTCACCGCCAGCGTCGCCGAGGTCAGCACCGATGTTTCCAGCTTGTCGAACAGGTACTGTCGCAGGATCTGCGACACATCAATCGGAGTCGCCTGCAGAAACACGTGCTGGCGGCCCTCGTAGGTCGATCGTCGAGCGTCGAGCGCCGACTTACGCGAGGATGGCTTCGCCGCCGAGGCTACGCGCGTTCCCCGCCGCTCAATCCAGAACACCGTGTTCGGGTCCTCGTTTTCCATCACGAACCCAAGCTGCACCTGCAGCTCCTGGGCTCGCCTGGCCAGCATGTGCAGCTCGTCCGGCTTGTTCTTCACCGCCTGCAGCTCCGCCTGCAACCGGCCCAGCGCCCGCATCGCCGCCCCGTACTCGTCGCCGTTTTCTTCCAGGAACTCGCGACGCCCGGTGAAGGCAAACCGCCCTTCTCCCGCCGGCAGCAGAGAGAAGAATCTTTGCGCGTGCTCGCGAACTCCGGCTGTCGCCTGCAGCAATGCCGGCGACGCCAGTTGCGCCTTCTGCAGTGTTCCCTCCACGTCGCGGGCCAGCTCTTCAAAGCGCGGCGTGCTCACGCTCACTCCGAAATAACTCGCCGCCACGTCCTCCAGCTCGTGCGCCTCATCGAAGATCACGGCGGCGCAATCCGGCAGGATGCCCGCATCGGTCTCGCCTTCGGTCGCCATCTTGATGGCCAGGTCGGCAAAGAACAGGTGGTGATTTACGATGATGATGTCGCTCTCCGCCGCCTTGCGGTGCATCTCGGTGATAAAGCAGCGGTCGAACTGCTGGCACTTTTGTCCCAGGCACGACTCCGCCCGCGCGTCCAGCTTCGGCCACAACGCGCTCGATTCGGCAATCGTCACCAGTTCGGAGCGGTCGCCGGTTTGCGTCGTCTTCTCCCACTCCGCAATCGCGCGATACTGCTGGATCTCCTCCAGCCCGCTCAGCACCGGCTGGTCGGAAAGGTCATAGAGCTTTTTCCGGCAGAGATAATTGTTCCTGCCCTTCATGTAGCAGACGCGCAGCTCGCCGATATGCTGCGACAGGAACGGAACATCCTTATAGAAGAGCTGCTCCTGCAGCGTCTTCGTTCCCGTGGACACGATTACGCGCTTGCCGCTTCGGATCACGGGCAGCAGGTACGCCAGGGTTTTTCCGGTGCCGGTGCCGGCCTCGACGATCAGGTGCCGCCGCTCTTCGAGCGCCTTCGCCACCTCTTCCGCCATCTGCAGCTGCCCGCGCCGGAACTCGTACGCCGGATGCGTCTTCGCCAGCAATCCCCCGGGCGCGAAGAAGCTGTACAGAGACCCGGTGGCGGGACTGGTCGCGGGTTTGGCAGGTGTGGACACGGGCGTGAAAGCTGTCATCCTGAGCGAGGCCACCGGACTGAATGAATTGGCGACCGAGCGAAGGACCTCGAACGAGCCGGAGGCGCTTCCTTATAATAGCTGCTGGAAGATTTGAAATTGGAAATTTGAGAATTTGAAATCTGCCCGACGCAAACGCACCAATTACCAATTTTCAAATTTCCAATTGCAAATTTCTGTGCCTCATGCCTCCCAATCCGCCGCCCACCTCCCGACCCTCGCCATCGTCGGCCGCCCTAACGTGGGCAAATCCACGCTCTTCAACAAGCTCATCGGGCGCCGCCGCGCCATCGTCACCGACGAGCCCGGCATCACCCGCGACCGCCTCTACGGCGAGACGGAATGGAACGGACGCCGCCTGCGCGTCATCGACACCGGCGGCATCATTCCCGACGACAAGGAACTCATCCCGGCGGAAATTTTTCGCCAGGCCCGGGTCGCGCTTGATGAAGCCGACGCCATCGTTCTCGTCGTCGACGGCCGCACCGAGCTTGTCTCCCCTGACATCGACCTGGCGCGCATGCTCATTCGCGGCGGCAAACCGCTGTTTCTCGCGGTCAACAAAATCGACACTCCCAAGCTCGAGGCAGCCGCGGAGAATTTCCGCCGCCTCGGCATTCGAAACCTTTTCGCCATCTCCGCCGAGCACGGCCTCAACGTCGCCGACCTGCTCGACGCCATCATTCAGAAATTGCCCGAAACCGTGTGGCAGGGGTCTTCGACCCGTGACTCGCGATCCGCGAAACCAGCCACTGAGAGCACAGAGCAGCAGTTCAAGAAAAGCACTCCACAAGATTCCATATCCGAAGTTGCACCGCAGCCAGAGGAAGAAATCCTTTCCTCCGCGCCCTCCGGGATAAATCTTTCTGAACGCGAGACCCGCGTCGCCATCATCGGACGTCCCAACGTCGGCAAGTCCACGCTGCTGAACACGCTCACCGCCACCGATCGTGCCATCGTCTCTCCCATGCCCGGCACTACGCGCGATGCGGTCGACGAACTGGTGGAACGCGACGGCCACGCCTACCGCTTCATCGATACGGCCGGCATCCGCCGCAAAGGCAAGACCAACCTGGTCGCGGAAAAGCTTTCCGTGGTCATGGCGCGCAAGCACCTCGAAGCCGCCGACATCGCCCTGCTCATCATCGACGCGGCCGAAGGCGTCACCGCGCTCGACGCTACTATCGCCGGTTACGCTCATGAGAGCGGGCGCTCCGTCATCGTCGTCGTCAACAAGTGGGACCTGGTCGCCAAGAAAGAAGATGAGCGCGCGCGCCGCGCCACCACGCGCCATCGCGGTGGCGTGCAGTTCCGTCGCGGCAGCATGAACGCCCGCATCGCCGCTCGCGCCGGCAGCGATAACGGGCACAAGCCCGCCGACCGCAAGATTTACGAGGAGGAACTTCGCCACCAGCTGAAATTTCTCGACTACTCCCCCGTCGTTTTCGTTTCCGCCAAGGCCGGCACGAATGTGGAGAAGATTTTTGATCTCGTCGCGCAGGTCGCCGCCGAACGCCGCAAGCGTATTCCCACTGCCGCCATGAACCGCTTCGTGCAGAGCATCGACTTCGACCGCGCCTCGGTTCCCTACTCGCGCCGCGTCAAAATTCTCTATATGACCCAGGCCGGCACCTCGCCGCCCACCTTCGTCCTCTTCACCGACCGCGCCGTCAAATTGCATTTTTCCTACGAGCGCTTCCTGGAAAACCAGATCCGCCGCGCCTTCGGTTTTTTCGGCACACCCATCATCATCAAAACCCGCGCCCGTAGTTAGCCACAGTAGTTAGCCACAGAGGACACAGAGAAATGACCTTCACTTGGCCTGACGTTCGCCGTGCCAGTGCGTCCATTCATTCAGGTATGCGTTACGCGCCCGTAGTTAGCCACAGCCCACGTATAATCCCGTTTCGACGAATGGAGCCTCCGATGCGCTTTCTCACCGCCGTTGTCTTCGTCCTGCTCTCCTTCAGCCTTTTTGCGCAGACGCCGTCCGCCGGGCCGCCACCCCCGAAGCTCAACCACTTCAGCGTCGACGAAGTGGACCCCTCGCTGGACGCCTGCACCGACTTCTACAAGTACGTCTGCTCGAAGTGGCAAGCGGCGAATCCCATTCCCGCCGACCAGGCCGCCTGGGGCTCCAGTTCGAACCTTCAGATCTGGAATGAGACCGTGCTCCGCGACACGCTGGTGCAAGCCTCACAGCCTTCGCCGAACCGTTCTGCCATCCAGCAAAAGATTGGCGACTACTGGACCGCCTGCATGGACGAATCCGGCGCCAACGCCGCCGCGCTCAAGCCCATCCAGCCCCTCCTCGACGCCATTGACAACCTGCGTTCTATCTCGCAGCTTGCTCCCGTGCTGGCGCGCCTTCATCTCTCCGCCCCCGCTGCCTGGGACGCGGGCAGCACCCAGACCAACGCTCCCGTCTTCGGTTTCGGACAGACTCAGGACCTTGCCGACGCCACCCTGGTCGTCGCCTTGGTTGATCAGGGCGGCATGGGCATGCCCGGCCGCGATTACTACCTCGAAGACAATCCTCGCTTGAAGGAAGCCCGCGGCAAATACCAGCAACACATTCAGAAGATGTTGACCCTCGCCGGCGAACCAGCGGCACAGGCTGCTTCCGACACGGCCGCCATCATGAAAATGGAAACCGCGATGGCCCGCGCCGCCATGGATCCGGTCCGACGTCGCGATCCAAAAAACATTTACCACGTCATGACCCTCGCCCAGGTGAAGGCGATGACGCCCTCGTTCAATTTCGCCGAGTACTTCAAACTTGTCGGGGCTCCTGCCCCCCAACACTACGTCGTCAGTGAGCCGGGGTTCTTCACCGCCCTGCAGCAGCTCCTCAAGTCCGAGCCGCTGCCGGCCTGGAAAGCCTACCTGCGCTGGTGGACGATCTCCCAGCACGCTCCCTACCTCAGCCAGCCCTTCGTGGAAGAGAATTTCGATTTCTACGGCCGCACTCTGACCGGCGCGCAGCAGCTGCAGCCGCGCTGGCGCCGTTGTGTGCGCGCCGCCGATCGCGATCTTGGCGAGGCCCTCGGTCAAGCTTACGTAGACAAGGCATTCCCGCCCGAGAGCAAGCAGCGCACCAGCGCCATGGTGAAAAACGTCGAGGCGGCGCTGGGCCGCGACATCCAGCAGATTGACTGGATGACTGCTGCCACCAAGCAGCAGGCGGAAACCAAGCTTCACGCCATCGAGGACAAAATTGGATATCCCAACCGCTGGCGCGATTACTCGGCGGTGAAGATCACGCCCGGCAGCTGGTCCGACAACGTGGCGCAGGCCACCGCCTTCGAGTTTCACCGCCAGCTCGACAAGATTGGCAAGCCCGTCGACCGCGCCGAGTGGACCATGACTCCGCCCACCATCAACGCCTACTACGATCCCCAGCTCAACACCATCAACTTTCCCGCCGGCATTCTGCAGCCTCCATTTTTCGATCCCGCGCTCGACGATGCCGTCAACTACGGCGCCATCGCCACCGTGGTCGGCCACGAGATCACGCACGGCTTCGATGACCAGGGGCGCAAGTTCGACGCCAAGGGCAATCTCAGCGACTGGTGGACGCCGCAGGACGCGCAGGCTTACGAGCAGCGCGGCGCCTGCATCGCCGAGCAATACACGGCCGAAGTTCCCGGCACCGGCGTCAAGCAGAACGGCAAGCTGACGCAGGGCGAAGACACCGCCGACAACGGCGGCACTCGCCTCGCCTTTATGGCGCTGGAAAAGCTATATAAAGAGAAGGGCAAGTCGATCGACGACAAAGAATCCGACGGGGTCACCCCGCGCCAGCGTTTCTTCCTCGCCCATGCGTTTGAGTCCTGCTACAACATTCGGCCTGAAATCGCACGCACCCTCATCGTCACCAACCCGCACTCGCTGCCCGTCTTCCGCGTCAACAACGTGGTTTCCAATATGCCGGAATTCCGGCAGGCCTTCGGCTGCAAACCCGGCCAGCCCATGGTCCGCCAAAACGCCTGCCGCGTCTGGTAACCCCGTGGTTAGCCACAGAGGAAAAGGGTTGTGCTAACGCGAGCCCAGGATCAGTGCGGCCGGAAAACCGATCCACAGGAGGACGTCGCCGGAGACGAGCAGGACAGTCTGTCTGGTCTCAAGGAGAGGAATCGGACCTGAAATCTCCGCCGACGCGGGCGCACCGCCCACGGCAAATCTTCCCTCAGCGGCCTCAGTGCCTCTGTGGTTAAATCTCTGCATGGCTGATGCCAAGCCAATTCGTCTGACGGAAGCGGTCAAAGCCGCGGGTTGAGCTTCCAAGCTGAGTCCGGCGGCGCTGGACGCGGTGCTTGGGAAATTAGCCCGGCAACAAGACGCGAACGTCCTGGTCGGCTTCGACAAAGCCGACGACGCCGGCGTGTACAAAATTTCCCCTGACCTCGCCCTCGTTCAGACCGTGGATTTCTTCACCCCCATCGTTGACGATCCTTACACCTTCGGCCAGATCGCCGCCACCAACGCCCTCAGCGACGTCTACGCCATGGGCGGGCGCCCGCTCAGCGCGCTCACTCTCGTCTGCTTTCCCGACAAGGGCGATCTCGACGTCCTCGAGCGCATCCTCGCCGGCGGCCTCAACAAGATGATGGAAGCCGACTGCACCATCGTCGGCGGCCACTCCATTCGTGACGACGAACTCAAGTTTGGCTACGCTGTCACCGGCACCATCCACCCCGACCGTGTCCTCGCCAACTCCGGCGCCCGTGCCGGCGATAAGCTCATCTTCACCAAACCGCTCGGGACCGGCGTCATCTCCACCGCCATCAAGAAGCAGAAGGCCGAGGGCTCCTGGATCTCCGCCGCCATCATGTCCATGACCACGCTGAACAAGGCCGCCGCGGAGGTGATCACGAATTTCAAAGTCGACAAAGCTGCCATCGACCATCGCAACGACGCCGTCCACGCCCTTACCGACATCACCGGCTTCGGACTCATCGGCCACGCCCGCGAGATGGCGCTCGCCAGCGACGTCTCGCTCCGCGTCAGCGCCTCGGCCGTCCCGCTTCTCCCGGGCGCACTCGATTGCGCCCGCGCCGGCTTCATTCCGGGCGGACTCAAAAACAATCGCGACTTCGCGGAATGCTGCGCCGAATTCGACGTCGACATTCCCGCCGACGTCCGTACTCTGCTCTTTGACCCGCAGACCGCCGGCGGCCTGCTCATCTCCGCTACCGCCTCTGTCGCGGACGCTCTCCTCGCCGCCCTGCGCGCAAAAAAAATCCCCGCCGCTTTGATCGGCGAGGTCCTCCCGCGCACCACACCCCTGATAGCAGTGATTGCGTAAGCCACTGCCGCCTGGCCACTACCTTTGCTATTAGCCCCTCGCCACCGGCCTTCTCTGCTACCAGCCCATTCTCTTTCGCAAGCTCATGATGTGCGCCACGTGATGTTTGCCGTGCCACGCGTACATTCCGAGCAGGCGGTCAAGGTCGAGCTGGCCAAGCTCCGGGTGCTTCAACTTGAATTCGAACTGGATGGGCGTCATCGAGCGCAGTACCGCGAGCCAGCGATGGTGCACCGCCTCCAGCAACACCAGCGATGTCTCAATCGGCACCTGCACATCCGCCAGCTTGGCCCACTCTTTTTCGTCGTAGGGTTTGATGGTGGGGTTGGGCTCGGTCAGCGCCAGCTTGAAGCGGATGAAAGCGTTCATGTGGCTGTCGGGCAAGTGGTGGACCACCTGCCGCACGGTCCATCCACCCGGGCGGTACGGCGTGTCGAGTTGCGATTCCCGCAGGTTGTGTACGGCCCCGCGCAGGCGCTCCGGGCAGGCCGCGATTTCGTTGATGAAATGCTGTCGCTGATCTTCGCTATAGGGGCCTTCGTAGTTGAACTTGCCGATGGGATAACTGAGGTCGGGAATGGCAGATGCGGTGCCCATGCGCACATTGTAGCCAAGAGCGATTTACAAATTTCAAATTTTCGCGTTTCAAATTTACAATTCCGGGATGCAACATTCACCGCGATTCCTGCAGATCGTCAACGACGCCAAAAAGCGCGTGCGTGAAACCACCGTCGACGCAATCAAGAGCCGGCTCGACCGCGGCGAACGCCTAACCATCGTGGACGTGCGCGAAGAGAGCGAATACGCCAAGGACCATCTCCCCGGCGCGATTCACCTGGGCAAGGGGATCATCGAGCGGGACATCGAGGCCAAGGTGCCGGACCCGAGCACGGAAATCGTGCTCTACTGCGGCGGCGGCTTTCGCTCCGCCCTGGCCGCCGATAATTTGCAGAAGATGGGCTACACCAACGTAATCTCAATGGACGGCGGCATTCGCGACTGGCGCGAAAAGAAATACCCGCTGAGCAACGTGGCGACGCGGTAATGGCGGGCAGCAGCGGGTTACTTCTGTTCTTCGATGGCGCACAACTGCTGCACGGCGCGTCTTTGCCCATCGCGCGAGTAGAGGAACTCGAACCCATGCTCGGTGCCGCGGTTGTTGCGCACTGCGGCATAGATGGCGAGCATGGGAGGGATCTCCAGCTTGACGATTTCGCCGATGTAGAGCGCGTCGGTGAGCCTGGCGCCCACACCACCTTGGCCGATCATGAATCCGCGGCCATGGATTTTCCGTATGGGATGGTCATCCCAGTAAACGGTGGCGTTTATGGGCCGGTCGATGGGATAGCGGGGAAACCGGCGGCTTTGCACGACATTCTCCTCCCAATGATTGCTTGATTTTAGGCCCGGTTCCTCCTGCCGTCGCGTCACGAAAGGCCCAGCCGCCAGGTAACGTTAGCCATGGAAGGGGACCCCATTTCGTCGTACAATTTGCGCCTATCCGGGGTGGCCAGCCTGCGGACGTCCTGCCCGCGGCAAAGGAGTCACTGCCATGAGCGTGAACTACACCGTCCGAAAGGTGGGAGAGGTTACCGTCCTCGATCTCGACGGCCGCATCAGCCGCGGCGACGCTCAAGCCTTCGGTCCTGACGGCGGCCGGGGTCTGCACCCAGTGGTGCGAGACATCGTCGAGAAGGGCAGCCGGAAGGTCCTGTTCAACCTGCGTCACGTCACCTACGTGGACAGTTTTGGGCTGGGCGAGCTGGTGGCCTGCATGACCACGCTGCACAACCACGAGGGCGAATTCCGCGTCTGCAACGCAACCGCACGGGTGGCCGAACTGCTGCGCATGACGCACTTGAGCGCAGTACTGCACTGCGAAGAGGACGAAGTAACCGGCCTGAAGTCGTTCCTTGAGAGTGCAAGGATGACGGCTGCTTGATGCCGTAGCGAACAACTGCGCGACGTCACTTTCCTGGGATGAACCGCGAACGCGGCGCGCCGGGAGTCGTATTGCCTTCCGTAATCCCTCTCCCCTAACTTACGACTGGTAACCGGTCCGACGAATGCTATGCTTCGCCACATTGGGAGAGGAGGTGCTATGTCCGGAAGATTCGGCCGCACCTGGGAACTGACCAAGCAGAGTTTTCATGTGCTCGCCGCCGATAAGCGAATGCTGCTGTTTCCTGTGATGAGCGCCATTGCAGTGGTGATTGTCAGCGCGAGCTTCCTGATTCCGGTAATCGCGACGGGCATGTTCGGCCACCGCGGGCAGCCGCTCACCAACGGCGAGTACGGGATCATGTTTCTGTTCTACTTCGCCAACTATTTCGTGATCGTGTTCTTCAACAGCGCGCTGGTCTATTGCGCCAGCATCTGCCTTTCCGGCGGACACGCCACGGTGCGTGACGGCCTGCAGGGCGCCTGGGGGCGCATCGGACAGATCCTCACCTGGGCGATCGTGGCCGCCACCGTGGGCATGATCCTGCGCATCATGGAAGACCGGTTGGGCAAGTTCGCGCGCATCATCACCTGGCTGCTGGGTACCGCATGGACGCTGATGACCTACTTCATTGTCCCCGTGCTGGTCTTTGAGGACATGGGCATCGTGGATTCGATCAAGCGCTCGGCCTCGGTGCTGAAGCAGACCTGGGGCGAGGAAGTAATCAGCGGCTTCAGCTTCGGCCTGATCTGGCTGGCATTGATGGTTCCTGGAATCGTGCTCGCCTTGGCGGCGATGTTCGTGCATCCGGCGCTCGGCATCGCGCTGGGCGTGCTCTATTTCCTGATGCTGGCGGTGATCTCGGCGGCAGTGAAGACCGTCTTCACCGTGGCGCTCTACCGCTACGCCTCGCAGGGCGCGGTGCCGGCCGGCTTTTCGCCCGACCTGGTGCAGGGCGCGTTCATCTCCAGGGGATAACCCAAAGTTTCCACAAACCGCGAGTCCCGAACCGCTCGGGACTCGTTTTTATTTGCCGCTCGCTTGCCGGCTGCTCGAGAAACTCCCAGTGGCACGCCAATTTGCGGCAGCGACCTACGCCAGGCAAGTCACTTTCCCATTCCGCGGTTTCATCGCCACACGAAGGTACGGTCACCGGCGTAATTTGGTACATGGCCTTCAGGCCGGATACCGTCTAATCGCACGGGGCAAAGCCGATGGAGACGGGCAAAGCGCGTAAACGCCGGGGACGCCGGATTCCGATGCGCCTGCCGGTCATGATTCACTGGCGCGAACCACAAGGCACCTGGCGCGAAGTGCCGGCTGAAACGCGCATGCTGAGCCGCCACGGATGCCTGGTGAGCTGCGAGGCCCGCATCAAGCTCTCCGACGAGGTCATGGTCTGGTGGCTGGAACGGGGCCGCTACACCCAGGCGCGCGTCGTCTTTCGCAAAGTCAGCTCCGACGAGGCGGTCGAACTCGCGCTGGAGTTCGTGGGCATGGACGATTTCTGGCAGATGGGTTTTTCCGAAAGCCTTCCGCTGCGGCACAGCCTGCCCGGGCGCACGCGCTGAGGCAGCGGTCGCGGGTCAGTTACCGCGCTTTCCTTCCGGCATAAGGCTCTGCCGACGTCTCGCCGAGGTCGGGGTTTTCGTCGTCCACGGGGCGCTCCTCAATCAATTGGTCATCCGGCGCGGTGTGAAACGACACCACGGCCCAATCGCCTGGCCCCATCACCGGCCGATGCCAGGTGTTGGCCGGGATCGAGAGCCACCTGTCCTGCAAGGCTTGCTGATTACCGCCGTCCGGAACACTCGTCAGGATGTGCGAGACCCACTTCGCGCCGTCCCAGGTCTGCATATCTGCCGAGCCGCGGTACGACATGAAGCGCTGGATGCTGTCGGGATGGCGCTCGGCGCCGGAGGTACAGCCGGCGCGCAGCACGAAAATCCAACTGGACGCGATCTCTCCGGGCAGGCGCTCGAATATGTCGAGCGGAACCGTGCGCCACGCCAATCGCGCCTCGGGATGACGCGCCAGTTCCTGGCTGACCTCGTCGGCAACGGCCGCCAGTTTTGCCGACACGCGCGGCGCGCGAATGGCCGCGTCGAGGGCTTCCAGAATGGCCTGCTCGGCGGAGGCAAATGACAGGTTCGTCGTCATCCCTGATCAGATGTACGCAGCGGCAATCCGTTGCTGAGTGCGGCCGCGTTTGATCAGCGCAATCAGCGGCTGGTTTCCAGGTCGGCGACATGCTGTTCCAGCGCGGCGACCTTTTCCCTTAATTCGGCAAGTTCCATTTCCAGGCGCGCGATCCGGTCGACATCGAGTGAACGTGGCGGTCGAGCTGGTTGGGACGAATCGGGTTGGACCGCTGCCTGGCTTTCCGCGGCGCCTTCCACTTCGCCGGAGAACAGGTGCGCGTAGCGAGCTTCCTTGGTGCCGGGCTGGCGGCGAAGCATGGTGACCAGCGGCGGTTCACGCTGCATCAGGCGCTGCAGGGTGGATTGCACGTCCGACAGCTCCTCGAACCGGTACATGCGTTCGGTGCGGCCGCGCAGTTCGCCGGGTGTTTGCGGCCCGCGCAGCAGCAACACGCAGAGAATGGCAGACTCGCGGCGATCGAAGTTGAACACTTCCTGCAGCCGGTGCTCGTACTTGGTGACGCGGGAATCGGCGGAGCTGACCGGGCCGGCGAGCCGTTTGCCGCCGAGGGAAGACAAGGCGTCGCGGACTTCGTCTTCCCCCAGTTCCATCACCGGATCGCGGCTGGATTTCTGGTTGCAGGCGTTGACAAGGGCATTCAGCGATAAGGGATAGTAATCCGGGGTGGTGATTTCCTTCTCCGCCAATGCTCCCAGCACCCTGACTTCGACGTGGTTCAGCAGTAGGTCCATAAGCGCAGATGGAATTTACCACCAGGGGCGGGGTGACGGTGCTAGTAGTTCAGCGTGACCGAAGACGGCTAAAGCCGTGCCCTTTCAAAGCGTCGCGTGTCAACTCGCGGCCACCTCCACAAAAATACGGAGCCAGGATTCGGTCGTGCGCAAAAAAAGTCAAAACCCCAATTTCCTCGCGGGCTCCCTCGCTGGCCTCCGTACGCCCGCTCGGAATGAAGAATACTTGATGAGGTGTTTTCGCAGGCCTAAACGCCTGCGCCACCCATCGGGCAGAGCCGCGCCCCGGAAAAAGAGCACCACGAGCGGGACGCGGAAAAATGCCGTTCACTAAAATATTTTTCTCGCCCAGGCGTCTACAGCAGTAGATGGACCAGGCGCTGAGAAAACAGTGGCCGATGGCAGAGCAGGACCAAAAGATCTCGGAGGCAATCGATCGAGACCGGGCCCGTTTGCGGAACTTTATCCGCAGACGCGTAACCGACCCCGGCGAGGCGGAAGACATCCTGCAGGAGGTTTTCTACGAGCTGATCGAAGCCTACCGGATGACGAAGCCGATCGGGCAAGTGACGGCGTGGCTGTTTCGCGTGGCCCGCCACCGGATCATCGACCTGTTCCGCAGAAAAGGTCGAGAGGCGGCACGCACCGGCGCGGCGACGGCCACCGAAGATGAGGCAGTGCTGTTGACGGCAGAATTGCTGCCTTCGCCGGATGCCGGGCCTGAGGCGGCCTATGCGCGCAGCGTGCTGCTGGAGGAACTGGACGATGCTCTTGACGAGTTGCCGGAGGAACAGCGGGAGGTGTTCGTCGGCCACGAGCTGATGGGATACAGCTTCAAGGAGCTGTCCGCGCAAAACGGGGTCAGCGTCAACACGCTGCTCTCGCGCAAGCATTACGCGGTGCTGTACCTGCGCCGGCGCCTGCAGGCCATCTATGACGAGTTCATGAGGAGATGAGATGAGAAGGCATTGGGCAGTACGGATGGTGAAATTCGCGGTGTTTGCCGCGGTATTCCTGGCGGTGGCAGGTTTCGTCGTCAAGGGCCTATGGAACTGGCTGATGCCGGGGCTGTTCGGCTGGCATGCGATCAGCTACTGGCAGGCGCTGGGAATTCTTGTTCTGAGCAAGATCCTGTTCGGGGGTTTCCGCGGCGGCGGTCCTGGCCGCCATTGGTACTGGCGTCGCCGCATGATGGAGCGCTGGGAAAAAATGACGCCGGAGGAGCGCGAGAAGTTTCGACAAGGCATGCGGGCAAGGTGCAGTCCATTCCGCGAGCCGGAGACAGGAGCAAAACCAACGGCAGGGTGAATCAAGTTTGTGATCAAAGGAAGGGCCCACATTGTTTTCGATGGAATGTGGGCCGCTTCCGTAGGTGGGGCGCGGACATCTCGCCGCGCCCCCGGGATGACAGTCGCTATGGTTTGCTGGGCGGCGTGTAGCTGAGGTCCGGACGCAAGTGCAGCAGCTCAGTGTGAGTGCTGTAATAACCCTTGCGCAGCGAGCCCAGGATGGCCGCGCCCTGGTCGCCATAAGCTTCCTGCATGATCTGTTCCAGGGTTTTCCCGCCACCGATCCCCATGTCACCGATGCTCTTGCGTTCCTGCACCAGCACTACCTCGGGACCGCGTCCGCCATTGGCCAGTGAATACCAGGTGGACGGGACGGTTGGGCTGTTGGTCTTGGCGATGCCCGCTATGACCTTTTTCACTCCCTCATTGAAGTCGGCAATGCCCTCCGGCTTGAGATAGAAATGGATGACGCTCACGTACGGCGGCGGCTGCTTGGTGGCGCTGGGAGGGCCGAGATCGGGACGCACCACGTAGTACGACATGGATTCACCGGCCAGGGTGGGACCCATGGTGGCGTTGGCATTGGTCGAGTCGGCGGCGTTGAACTTTTCGCGGTCGAAGTCCTTCCAGTCATGTCCACAAGAGGAGACGAGGTAATTGCCGGTATTTTCGCCGGTCGTGATCTCCCAGATGTTCCATGACCAGGCGTCATTCTGGGATTTATGCCATGCCATGTGCTTGGCGCGTGCTTGTTCATACTGCGCGGTCATGCCGGATTTCACTTTGTTGATGTGGATCTCGCACACGCTGGCCGCGGGCGGAGCTTGCGCCAGCACCAGCGTCGTGGCGAGGGTGACGATGAACAGCAGGAGAAGCGGTTTGCGCATGCGTCGACCTCCAGAACACACTTTCGATTGAATTTTTCCAGATAAAAGGGGCCGTCTACCAACCACTTGGGGATGGTTGGCCGCAAGCCTACGCGTGCCCTGGTACGAGTGTCAACTCTGGAGAACGGAGAGATGAGCCGGCGATCACGCAGCCTCAAATGTTCGCTGCGGAAACAAGAACGGCCTGTCCGCGCTCAAGATCGAGCAGCCTCCGCTTCAAGCCAAGGCCACCGCCATAGCCTCCAAGCTTGCCGCCGGTGTTGATGACGCGATGGCAGGGCACGACGATGGCGATGGGATTGTCGTGGTTCGCCATGCCGACGGCGCGGAAGGCCAGCGGCTGGCCGACCGTTCGAGCCTGCTCGGCGTAAGTACGGGTCTCGCCATAAGGGATGGCGAGGAGGGCGCGCCAGCAGCGGAGTTGGAAGTCGGTACCGCGGAGGTCAAGAGGAAGGGTGAAGGCGCGCAGTGCGCCGGCGAAGTATTTTTCCAGTTGGCGGCGCCAGGGGGCGAGCTTTTCGTCGGATGGGAGAGCGCCCTGGATGCGCGATTGTCCGAACTCCAGCCGCAACAATCCGCGCTCAGATGCAACCAGGGTCAGGGGGCCAACGGGCGAGCGCCAGATGGAGTAGGAGAGGGTCTCCATGACGTCATGTTACACCGGGGGCGCAGCTCAAGGACGCGAACAAAAACACGGCGGAATGAATTCTGCCGTTGCGCAAAAGTTGACTGATGAGCTCACAGAAAGGGGCGCCCGGTACGCGCGGGGGAGCACGCACCGGGCTCGGGGGTTGCTACTGCTGCGGCGGATTCGGCTGCTGCGGCGGAACGCTGGGGGAAGCGCCCTGCTGCTGTTGCGCAGGCGAAACCGGCTGAGCGGTAGCGGGGGTAGAAGCCGGGGTGTTCAGGTTCGAGGCCGGATTGTTGGTGGTGGCCGGCTGCGAACTGGTGTTGGCGGAAGCGGGCTGCGACTGGGTCGCCGTGCCGCTCATGCCGCCCTCGGTTGAAGACGCCCCCGCCGACATTGAGGGGGCCGCGCTCAACTGCTCGAGATCGTTCTTAAGCAGGCTGATCTCGACGCGGGCGCCGCGCACGCGCTTCGACGTGCCGTCGCTGGATTGAATTGGGGTGTTGCCCAATCCGAGGACGTGGACGCGGTACACCGGAACTTCACTGTTGATGACCAGGTAGCGGCGGACGGCGTCGGCCATGCGCTGCGAGCTTTCGATCGCGGATTCGCCGCGGCCGGCCGAGAAGCCCTGGATTTCCAGGATGTAACCGCGCTGGTCCTTCAAGCCCTTGGCCATGTCGTCGAGAGCATCCTTGGCTTTCCGGCTGAGCACCGTCTGGCCGGGGCGGAAGCGAATTTCGGTCTGGGTGACGGGCTTGTACTGGTCAATGTTGTTGACGACCTGCTCGACGGTCTGGATGCGGGTGGTGGCCTGGGTCGCGGTCTGCTGCGCCTGCTGGGCGCGGTTGCCGGCATCGACGGCGTGCATGTCGGCTTCATTCGCCTTGTTGTGGGCGAGCTGAATACCCTGCTGAGCGCGAGCGTCCACATCCTTGATGTTCTTGGCGTTGGCGGCGGTCAGCTCATCGAGCTCGTTGACGCGGTCGCGGACCGGACTGAGCTGGCGTTGGACATACTTTTTGCGCGCGAAGGGGTTGATCTTGCCCCAGAAACCTTCGTGACGCTCGTAGGTGAGCGGCTGCCGCGCTTGGAGATTCTGGTCGGCGGATTTCTGGTCCGGAGTCTGCTGGGTTGCGGTTGGGCTGGTTTGGTCCTGATTGCTGGAAGCGGGAGAGGTCTGCGCGGCGGCAGGGATAATCAAGACGGCCGCGAGCGGCAGAGCGATCCAGAAGCGATTCTTCATTGCAAAGTTCCTCCAAGAAAACGTGAGCGGCGCATCCCGGCACAATGCGCCAGGGCGAAAACTTGTGCGGCCCAAGGTGGCCGACTTCGCGCTCCGCCACTACATAATCAAATACATTGCCAAAGTTGAGGCTGGTTTTCCGCTTGCAAGTGACTGAAAGACAAAGGCGTGCCCCCAAGGGTCATGTCTGGTGGTGCGTAGGAAAGGGGTGGCGCGAGTAATTTTTGTCGATAGCGCTAGCGGTGGCATGGCACTGGCCGATCTCGGAGCATTGAAATCCGCCGCATATACTGCCGCCGAATCGGGGGTCCGTCGACTACTCTGGGCGGCAACTTGCCTGGCCGGTCCCAAGCGAGAAAGCAGGCAACCCTGGTGGGGATAAGGGTTGCAGCTACTCGCGATTAGCAGCCCACCCGGCCAGCGGCAGCCACATCGTATAAGCGTCACTCACACTGGCAATCTGCTGCATCCCCTGGCGCAGCGGCGGGAGCGAGGTCGCATGCTGAGAAAGGTGCGCCCGGCCTGGGTCGCAGGTGGGGACGAGCAACCTGGGAGGACAGGAACCATGAGGAGACTAACAGCAGCCATCTTGCTGATTCTGGCGCTTTCCCTATTGGCGCCGGCAGTATTCGCACAAGAGGAACGCGGAGAATTCGGTGTCTTCGCCGATTTCACGCGCTTCAACAATCTGAACAATCAAAACTTCTGGGGCGCCGGCGGAAACCTGGGCTTCAACCTCAGCAAGCACGTGCAATTGGAAGGCACGATGGCGTACGACTTCGAGCGCAACTTCGTCAGTGGCGGAAGCACGACGCTCGGTACCATCGGCAGCTTCCAAAACACGAGGTTCCGGATCCTGGATGGCTACTTCGGGCCGAAGTTCCAGACCGGTATCGGCCCGGTGAAGGGTTTCATCGCGGTGAAGCCGGGCTTCATGAATTTTGGAATTACGAACCAGGGGGTGGCGACGGGGTTTGTCACGTCGGTGAGTAACGTGCCCAGCGGCGATACCCACTTCTCCCTGTTTCCATCGGGCGGGTTGGAGTTCTTCTTCCACCACAACATCGGCCTGCGGGTCGAAGCCGGCGACACGATGTACTGGCAGAGCCGGTTTACGACGAGCGCGGGTAATACCGTGAGCGGCGGTGTCAACCACAACCTGACAGTCCGGTTCGGGCCGCAAATCCGCTGGTAAGAAATCGCGTTCCGATGTTCCCAAGCGCCCTCCACGGGCGCTTCTTTTTTGCCTTAATCCGTCTTGCATGACGGAAAGGGTGTGATAGTATCGCCGGCCAAGTCCAGCAGCTCACGTGTTGTAGTTCTAGTGCCCATGCGCCATTCCACAGTCCGTCTTCGTGTCGCCGCCGCCGCGCTTTCGCTTGTGACCGCCTGTTTCGCTCTCCTCCTGGTTCCCGGTGCCGCCGGGCAAAGGGAGGATGACGTTCACCTGACGCCGAGGGAAAAACCGGCGCAAGTCGCGGGACAAGCCCTATTGGCGCACAGCAAGCCGATCCGCAGCGACGTCAACGTGGTGCTGGTGCCGGTGACGGTGACGGACGCGAAAAGCCGGCCCCTGGTCAGCCTGGGAAAGGACAACTTCCTGCTGTACGAAGGCGAGCAACTGCAGAACATCCGGTATTTCTCGCTGGAAGACGTACCCATCTCGATCGGGGTCCTGCTCGACCTGAGCAAGAGCATGAGCAACAAGATCGACCTGGCGCGCGAGGCGCTGGGGGAGTTTTTCAAGACTGCCAATCCGGAAGACGACTACTTCGTGGTGACGTTCGCGGACCGTCCGCAGGTACTGGCGGACACGACGCAATCGGTGGGCACGATCCGCGCCAAGCTCGCGGACGCGGTAGCCTCCGGGCATACCGCGCTGCTGGACGCGATTTATCTGGGACTGAACAAATTGCGTCACGCGCGTTATAAGCGGCGAGCGCTGCTGATCATCTCCGACGGAGGAGACAATTGCAGCCGCTATCGAACCCGGGAGATCAAGAGCCTGGTGCAGGAATCCGATGTGGAGATCTACGCCATCGGGATCTTCGATTCCATCTTCAAGACGCCCGAGGAATGGGCGGGCAAGCGGCTGCTCAGCGAGATCACGCAAGCCACCGGCGGCCATACCGTGGCGCTGGGAAATGCTCGCCAGCTTCCGGAAGTCGCGGCCGCCATCAGCCTGGAATTGCGGAGCCAGTACGTGCTCGGCTACCAGCCCAGCAACACGGCGCGCGACGGTTCCTGGCGCAAGATCAAGGTGCGACTGGCGCCCTCGGCAACACCGGAGCCGGCGCAGGTCTATGCCAAGCATGGGTACCAGGCGCCGGAAAAATAACTCACGGCGGGCGACCGCACGAACCATCAAAACTCACTCATTTCCCAAAAATTTTTATGCCGAGATAGAGGATGGTGGCGCCGGCAGAGCCGCCGGTGGCGGCGCCCACCCAGAAGTTTTCCCACCAGGTGTTGGTGGTGCGCATGATGCGGCGATCATTGGACACGATCAGGATGAACAGGAATGTGGGCACGGTGAGCAAGCCCGCCAGCAGCATGGACCAGTACAGCGCTTTGATGGGGTTGATGTTGATGAAATTTCCCAGGGTGGCGATGATCATCGAGACGGAGATGAGCATGTAGAAGCTTTTGGCCTCCCACGGATGCTCACTCAGACCGTAGCGCCATCCCATGGCCTGCGCCAGGTCGTAACACATGGAAGCGACCAGCACCGGCAACGCCACCAGGCCGGAACCGATAATTCCAATCGCGAACAGGATGGTGCCGAAGCTACCGACGGCGGGACGCAACGCCTCGGCTGCCTGGCGAATGGTCATGTCGGCCGGGTTGCTGAGGTGCAGCACCGAAGCGGCCGCGATCATGATGGAAATTCCCAGCACGGCAGCAACAAGGGTGGCCGCATAGGCATCCGCCCGGTGGGGTTGATGCTCAGGGTCGGAGCGGGAACTGGTCTGCCAAAGCACGATGTAAGGAGTGAGCAGGGAGCCGAACAGCGCCACTACGCCGTCCACGAGATGCGGTTTGTGGGCGAGCGCGGGAACAAAGACTTGATGCAGCAGTTCGCCGAACCCGGGCCCGGTCAGGAAAGCCGATGCGACGTAGACGTAAAGCGGAAGAGAGAAAATGACTAGCGCCTTGGTGATGCGCCGGTAATCGCGGAAGATCAGGACGTACCAGACGGAAAAGGCGATGACGGCGACCATGTAGGCGCGCGGCACATTGAGGACCACGGAAAACGCCTCGGAGACCGCCATGAGATCGGCGATGATCACCGCCATGCTGATGAAGATGGTGATGCTGGCGAGTAAAACGGCGAGGCCGCGGCCGTAGTTTTCGCGCACCAGGTCCAGCACGCCCTTGCGGGTCTCCACCCCGATGCGCGCGGTGACGGAGAACAAGGCCAGCAACAAGGGCACGCAGAGGAGCACCACCCAGAGCAGCGAAAGCTGGTAGGCGGCACCGACGACGGTCGCGGTGATGACCGCCGAGGGATCAAGGTCGGAGGCTCCGGTCACCAAGCCGGGTCCGACGTGCCACAGTCTCCATAACCATCCGTGCTGCTGGGCTTCGAGGGAAGAACGCTGGTCGGGAAAATTGAGCAGGCGTCCGCGCCCCCGATCCTTGGGTGATCCTCTTCGACGCTCTCCCTCCCAGAGTTCCATGTGCAGAGTTCTCGCGGTGCCGGTTGGTCTTTCCAGGCCTATGGGATCTTGGGAAGGCCCCGATTGAGGTCATGTTCGATTTTGCGCTCGTGCCATAAGCGCAGCGGTTTGGCGTAGGTGATGACGCCGAAAGCAGCGATGGCAGCCAGCAGCAGACCACTGCTGATGCCGAGAAACACATTGGAGGCGTCGGTATGGCGCGAAATCCTGGCCAACTCGTCGGCATTCTGCGGAACCAGCAGCAATGCTGCCGCCAGGGCGAGCATGCCTAACCCAGCCAGCAACCCGGTCACGTTCTTGGCCCAGCGTCCCTTGGCGTAATACTCGGCAAACAGGGTAAAGCCGTAACAGAGCAGCCCTGCAATCACGATGAAGTTAGCCGCCGCGGTCAGCGAAATCTTCGTCGGTTCCATGCTGGATAGTAGGACGCCGACCGGAAGCAGCAGGTTGGAACAGGTGAGAACAATCCAAGACGCCAAGGTGGGTTCAGAGCCGGTCTTGGTGATAACTCGAAAACCATTCCGGCCGCGCCAGATAGGCAACGTTGCACTTGACCTGTGGCATATACTCTGCACCCATGTACCTGGTTGTCCTATGCGCGCTGATAGCAGTGGCAGTGACGGTCTGGCTGATTATGTCCGGGGAGGGGAAATCGCCCGAGTCGCGGCGAAACAATGCGCGAATTCCGTTGGTGGTGGCGGTGGAACTTGAAACCTTCGGCGAAAAATACCATGCCAACAGCCAGGACATCAGCCGCGGCGGCATGCTGCTGAAAGCGGAGGCGCCGGTGAAGGTGGCCCAACCGCTGCAGTTAACCTTCAGCTTGCCGGACGCGTGCCTGATCGAAATTCCCGCCGTGGTTTGCCACAAGCGCGGGCAACTGTTCGGAGTTCGATTCGATCCCACACACCAGCGACGAGGCGTCATCGAGCGTTGGGTGCGGCACGCATTTGAAGAGGACCACCGGCGCGCCGCGAAATCGGGGATTCAACAACCCACCTGATTGAGGTTCAAGGCTTCAGGGCAAGGCGCAAGGCAATGTCTTTTGCTCCAGACTTACGCCTTCAGCCTTGTGCCGGACCGATCAAAAACCGAAAACTTATTTTGCCGGCGGCGGCGGTTCCAGGCGCTCGCGAAATTTCGTCAGCAGATGCTGAGCAGCTTCGACAAGATGCTCGTCTCGCGCCTTCTGGCGAAAGCCGCCTTTAGGCTGTTCGGAAGCGGTCCACAGGGTGAGATGGGTGCGGGCATCGGAAACCACCATCCGGATCGGCCCTTCGTAGCTGTTGGTGGGAGCAGACTCGGGAACCGCGCCGCCAACGTGAGTCTTCGGCGAGGAAGAGGACTTGGAGGTGTGGTCGTCGTCGGGAGATTTGATGTCGATCACGATGTCAGCTTGCTCTTCCGAGTCCACTACGACAAAGCGGCCCCAACCATCCAATCCGCCGGATATGACGTTGAAGGGGACGTCACTGCCCCCGGATTGCTTGAAAAACACGGTCTTGGCAGAGGCCAGCCGAGCCGACGGGCTGACATAGGCCGGGTTTTTCTGCTCCTTCGACGGCGTTTCCTGGGCGAAGAGAGGCAGGGAAATCAGTACGGCGGCAACGAGCCGGAATGCGTGGCGCATGGCGGAATTATACAAACGGCAAACCCGAAAAGCGCGGGTCTGAGGCCCGCGCCATCTTGCCGAGGAGGTATCGAAGGCGCAGTACGCTAGGTGGGAAAATGAAAGTACACGTCCTGTTGCGAAGCAATGGCGCGGCCGTCGATCATGGCAGGGCGAAAACGCCAGTTGCGCAAGGCAGCTACAACCTTGTCCTCGATTCCGTGGCCCAGACCTTGCAGCACGCGGGTATCGGTGACATTCCCCTGGGCGTCGATGGTGACTTCAACAATCACCGTGCCTTCCACGCCGGAAGGAATCTGCCAAGGGAGAATACCGGGGTTGGGAAAGACCATCGGCAACGCAGGACGAACATCGTGACCAGTCGTGAGGCCCTGCGCCAGCGAGCCAAAAGGAGATCCGGCGCGTGAATCCTGATCGGTGGTGAGGCGATCGGTCGCAGTGGTCACAGGCGAGGCGGCGGGGGCAGCCTTGGGACGGGAGCGCGCTTTTGACTTCAGCGCAATCCGGGGCGGCTCCGGTTTTGACGCCGAGTCGCCGGCCACGTTCGCGCCGCGCTGGGTCAGGTAAACAAGCTCGGTGGAGAGGCCGCCGTGTCCGAAGGCGACCGATGTGGGCGTGTTAATAAAGATGGGATGCGGAGGCCGAGCCACAAAAAAGATGATGACCAGGTGAACGACGAACGACACCACGAGCGAGGTATTCCACCTGCGGTTGGAGGGTCGAGATTGATCGAACATCCGCACCCCGCGCTGATGAGCAACATTGTAGCTCGAATCTGCCGGGCGGTCAGGGGCCAGCGATCGATGGGCAGGCCGAATCATCACCGGTCCCCAGGTTTGTACGAACTGGCGAGAACGCAGCTATTGCAGGCGGAATCGCTCGGTCATCAGGCGCTGCAAGCGGGGTTTGTAGATGAGGTCGTAGGCGAGTTCCTTGTCGGGGAACATGGCAAGGGCGGCACGCTTGGCATCGGCAACCAGCTCGGAAGCTTCCTCGACGGTCATGTTCACGTCCTGGCTGATGACGGACATCACCATGTTCATCATGACCTGGAGGCGGCGAATCTTGCGCAGCTCTTCCAGCTCCGCCTGGCTCCATTCCCGATTGTGCGTTTCCCCTGATTCCATGTGGTCCCTTGAGAAATGAAAGTCACCCCCGCATGCCGTTCTCATTGGATGCGTCCAGCCAGCAATAGAACCCGCCCTGGTTGCGGATTTCAGGGCTAACCCGAGCGGCGATTACGTACGGTTTTCCCGGAGCGGCACGAGCCTTGCCGCCTGCTGCAGCAACTACCATCCTCGGGCGCGGAAATTTTGTTACGATTTGCAGTCCAAGGCGCATCATACCCCGGGTCGCAAACCCGGCAAGCGGAATTGCGGATAACGAAAGTAACAAGCGGGGCGCATCTCAAGTAAGGGGGGGACTATGGCCACCAAGCCGATGCCGAATGAAGAGCTGGTCGAAGTGTTTGGCGCGAAAGAAGAGTCGGAAGCGATGGTGGTAAGCGGGCTGCTGGAATCCGCCGGGATTGACTGCATGATCACGGCGACTGAGGCTCCGCAGGACGTGCTGCCCGGGGTCGGTGATACGGTGGTCAAGGTCTCGGCGGAAGATGCGGAGGAGGCGCGCCGGATCATCGAGGAAGCGCTCGCCAGCGGCGAACTGAACGCCGACAACGAACTCAGTTCGGGTGAAGAGGAAGAACCGGCTTGACCTGCTCGCCGTCGAGATAAAAACCGACAGCGCCGAAGGTGTCGGTGCGATAGGTGATGATGCCCCGCTCCGCCAGGCGCTGCAGCACCTCCGGTCGCGGATGCCGAAAAGAATTCCGGTAGCCCACCGAAATGACCGCGAACTGCGGATGCACGCGGTCGAGGAATTGCGGAGTGCTGGAGGTCAGGCTGCCGTTGTGGGCCACCTTGAGCAAATTGGCCTGGGGTTGGAGCCCGTTGTCGAGCACGGCACGCTCGATCTTTTTCTCCGCATCGGCGGGCAACAGCGCCGCCGAATTCCGGTAGCGAACCCTCAAAACCAGCGAATCGTTGTTGCGTGGATTCTTCGCAACCTGCCAGCCGGGCGGCGGTGAGAGCACTTCGAAGCCGGTGCCGCCGAATTGAAAGGTGTCGCCAGCGCTGCGGCGGATGACGGCGACATTGTTGGCCGACGCGTGACGCAGCAGGTAGGTGTAGGAGGCAGTCGGCGCGTTCGGTCCGACCCAGAGTTCGCGCGGGCGGAAGGTGCTGATGATGGTGGCCATGCCACCGAGGTGATCGGCATGGGCGTGGGTGAGCACGGCGGCGTCCAGCCGGGTGATCCCGCGCGACCACAGGTAAGGAGCGATCACGTCTTCGCCGAAATCGAACTCAGAGTGCGAGGGGCCAAGCGCGCCGGCGGCGTCCACCAACAATGTCTTGCCTTCGGGTGTAACGAGCAGCGCGCAATCCGCCTGGCCGACATCGATCGCGGTAATCTCCAGCACCCCGGCCGTCCATTGCGGCCTGCGGGGAAGCACCGTCAGGAGCAAGGCCGATAGCGCGAGCGCTCCCACCCCGGCGAACACCAGCGCCCGGCGGCGCTGGCGGAGCGACCAGAGGCAAAACAGGAACGCCAAAGCGGCGGAAGCGGCGGCCATGACTGTGGGCGGAGGCACGCGCCAATCCGCGGCGCGCAAGCCGCCGAGCACGCGGATGGAGCCGGTAATCCCGTCCAGCGACCAAGCGGTGACCATGATCGCGGGTTTCGCCAGCACCGGGGAGACGCAGGAGAGCGCCAGCGCCGCCGCCGCGGCCGGCATCAGCACACCGGTCAAAGGCACGACCACGGCGTTTGCGGGAAGGCCGACAACCGTGGCGCGGTGAAAATAGACGATCATCGGCAGCGTGAGCGCGAACTGCGCGACGATGGAAATCACGAGCACCTCGTAGGTGGCAACGGCGATGCGCGGAATGCCCATCACCACAAGGCGCGACATCCATGGGCCGGTCAGCTTGGCCAGCCGCCCGCAGAGCAGCCGCATATCGAGCCGGAACTGGGCTGCACGCGGGGGCATAGCGAGGTCGAGCTCGGGGTCATCGATAACTGACAGGGCGAGACGGTACGGCTCCGAGGTTCGCCGCAACAGTGGCACGCCAATCCCGGCGATGGCCAACACAGCGCCAAAGGTCAGCTGAAAACTGGGGTCGGAGAGGGAGCGCGGATCCATCGCCAGCAGCACCAGGGCGGCGATGCCGACGGCATTGAGCGCGGCACGGTCGCGGTAAAGGAGGCGGGCGCCGAGATAAACGGAGAGCATGAGGACGGCGCGCAGGACCGGCGCGCCCAAGTCGGCCAGACAGGCGTAGCCAAGCGACATTACAACCGTCACCGCGGAGGAGACCACGTCGCTGACCCGCAGCCGACGCAGCACCCAGAAGATCACGAAAGCCAAGATGCTGACGTTCATTCCCGAGACCACCAGGATGTGGTACACGCCGGTGCGCTGGAAGGCCATGCGGGTGTCGCGATGAATGGAAGCGGTGTCGCCGATGAGCATGGCATCGATCAGCGCGGCGCGCTGCGGATCCCACAAGGCGTGCACGCGAGAAAGGATGCTGCGGCGAGCGCGGCTGGTCCACACTCCGGCAGTCGTGCCGCTGAAACCCGGGAGCAGTTCGACACGATCGGCACGGACAGCGGCCAGCGCGGTGATACCGCGCCCGGCGAGATATCCGCGATAGTCCCACGCGCCGGGATTGCCGAAATTACGGGGCTCGCGAAGGCGAGTAGTAAAACGCAGGCGCTCACCGTAAAGAAACTGATGGCGCTCGGCGGTTTCAGAGGCGACGGCGTCTTCCGATTCCTCGCGCGAGTAGAGGGTCAGGCGGATGCCGGCGCGCGCGAGCGTGTGGCACGGGTCTCCGACCCGGGTATCTGTGCCGCACCGATCCATTGCCTCGGTTTCGATCTCGACGATCTGACGGCGATCGCCGGAGAGCAAGCGTACAACGCCGTCCTTGACGACGTGGGCAGTGATCGTCGCTTCCGATCCGTCGAGAAAGGGCGTGACCTGCTGCGCACGAAGGGAACCGGAGGCCTCGGAATTGCGAGCACCGGCGGCCAGGCATCCCAGCGCGGCGATGGCGCAAAAAGCAGCTATCACCGCCAGGATCGCATGCTTACGAAAAAAAACGATTGCCGCCAGAACGAATGTCACCGCCGCGACTGCCCACCACATCGGGGGGCGCCACGCCAGCGAGTCGAGCAGGATTCCGCAAGCAAATGCCAGCGCGGCAAACACCGCGGGCAGACGCTCGTACGGCGGCGTGTCAACAGCCGGTTGCATAAGCAGAACCACTAATTATGGAGCGGAATACTGGTCGAGAACCCGGAAGTTAGCGCTCCAGCGCCACCAGAGTTTCGATATGGAACGTTTGCGGGAAGAGGTCGAGCAGGTGAATCTCGCGAATGCGATAGCCGGCGGCGTTAAGGATGCCGAGGTCGCGCGCCAGCGTAGCCGGGTCGCAGGAAACGTAAGCCAGATGCTGCGCCTTCATGGCGGCAACGGCGCGCGCCACCTTTTCGCCCAAACCTCCACGGGGAGGATCGAGGACGACGCAGTCGAATCGCGTTTCGGATGGAACTTGGGTGAGGAAACTTTGAACGTCAGTCCGGTAAGCGGCAGCGTTTCTGGGCAAATTGGCGCGCAGGTCAGAGAATGACGATTCCGAGGACTCCACCGCCGCGACCTGCCGGAAGTTTTGCGCCAGGGCGAGGGAAAACAATCCGACGCCGGCGTAAAGATCGAGCGCAAAACCGCCGCTGCGGCCGTCCGTTACCAGTGCAACCATTTCGTCGAGCAGGAAACGGTTGGCCTGAAAAAAAGACCCGGCACTGACACGGTACTCGGCTTGGGCAGCGCGATAGCGGAGGCAATCCGCTCCGAAGTTCGCCTTCTGTTCTTTGGGCCCCGCGATGCGGACTGCGCTGGAGTTCGCGGTTGCTCGAAAGGGAACGACGCCGACGATGTTCGGCAGCTCGTGCCGCAGCGCTTGCGCAAACTCCCCGACCGGGAGCAGCTCGCGCGCGCGCTGTGGCGTAACCGAAACCTCCAGGAGCAGTTCGGAATCTTTGGCATTGGCGAAGAACTCGATTTCCGTAACGCCGGCGGGAATGCTCGCGGCTTCGCCGAGCTTCCATACCGCCGCCAAAGCGCGATTGATGAGAGGCGAGCTGATGGGGCACTCGCGCACGGAGAGCAGCGCGTGCGACGCGAAACGGTTGTAGCCGATGGCAAATTCGGGCTCGGTGCGGACGCGCATGCGCGAGCGATTGCGGTAATTCCAAGGCAGCGAAGGGTGGGCGCGAATCTCGCCGGGGAATTCCAGCTTGGCGATACGGCGAAGCGTCTCGCGCAGGATCTCCGACTTGATCCGTACCTGCTGTTCGTACGGCACCTGCTGGTACTGGCATCCGCCGCACTGGCCGAAGTAGGGGCAGGCGGGCTCGATGCGCGCGGGTGATGGCTGGAGCACGTGGTTCAGCCGGGCACGCGCAAATCCAGGCTTACTGTCGCTGAGGGTGACGTCAACGCGCTCGGCCGGAAGCACAAAAGGAACGAAAACGGCTTTGCCTTTGCCGTGTTCGTCGGGCGGCAGATGCGCCAGGCCGTCGCCGCCGTAGATCAGCTTCTCGATGGTTAGTTCCAAGCGGCGATTATAGCGGCACACCGAGACACGGAAGAGGAATGAAGAATTCAGAATGAAGAATGACGCATGACCAACGCACTCATGCGCGATCACTGCATATAGAAGAGGCTCAGGCGGGGCAGTCCGAATTTCTCCAGCAGGCGCTTGTGAACGTATTGCTTCAGCAACTGCTCGATCTGCGGCGCGCTCATGTTGCGACGATAGGGCGCCAGTTCGCGGTCGGCCTCGGCGCGGACGGCCACCAGTTGCTCATCCGGTGTGGCTGCTAACAAAGATGCGAACAGTTTTTCTTCCAGCACGGTGAGGCGGCGCTCGAAGTCCTCTAATGGGATGGCCGCGCCGGTATGCGGTTCAGAGACCCGCGGCACACAGGATCGGGCAAGCGCGCCTAGAGAGCGCGCGGTTTCGCGGGCGAGGGCTTGCGAACTGGCGGGCAAGCCGGCGGTTGAAGCCTCAATGGCCGCAGCGTTGCGTTCCAGGTAGGCGGCGACTTCGGCCGGCGCAAATCCAGCCTCAGGTTTTTCCGCACGCGCGGTTCCCACCTCCGCCTCCTTCATTTCCTCGGCGGCGGCCAGGATCTCCTGCGCGCAATAGGCAAGGCTGTTGACCTTGCGCGTCTTCGACGGGCGCCGCTCCCAGCGCGCGAAGGCAGCGTCAATGCCGCGCAGCGCGGCTTCCAGCGGAATGCCGGCATCCTTCCAGGTCTCGATCAACGCCCAGTCAAGCGTCGAAAGCAGCAGGATGGTGCCGCGGCGGCGCTGGAAGTGCTCCTCGATTTCGGTGAAGTAGTTGAAGTAGTTTTCCACGCAAAAACAATCTGCCATAGATCAGCGGGCGAAGAACAGACTTTCATCAGGGCGAGGTTTCACGTTTCGCGTTTCGAGCGGAGATACCGAGACGAGCCGCGTCATTAGGATTTCAGATGATCGGGATTGACCGGTCAGTCGGGACTCTCGGCTTTTGTAGCTACTTGGCGCTTTTCTTTTTCGCGGCGGTCGCCTGGTTGCGCTCCCAGATGAGGCGCAGGCCCTCCAGCGTCAGCAGGTCGTCCACCTCGGTGATGAACCGCGAGTGCGCGCCGATCAGGCTGCCGAGACCGCCGGTAGCGACCACCTTGGTCTTCTCGCCAAGTTCCGCGATCAGCCGCTCCAGGATGCCATCCACCAGGCCAAGATAGCCATAAAACAAACCGGCTTGCAGGCTGTTCACCGTATTGGTGGCAATAATCTTCGCGGGCTTGCGTATGTCAACCCGCGGCAACCGCGCCGTGTGCTCGAAAAGCGCATCCGCGGAAATGCCAATCCCGGGCGCGATCACCCCGCCCAGGTACTCGCCCTTGACGGAGATCGCGTCGAAGGTGGTGGCGGTGCCGAAATCCACCACAATGCACGGCCCGCCGAATTTCTGGTAAGCGGCCACACCGTTGACCACGCGATCGGCGCCGACTTCCGCCGGGTTGTCGTAGTGCACCGGCATCCCGGTCTTTACCCCCGGCTCGATGAACAGCGGCTTGGTGCGGAAATATTGTTCGCAGACTTCGCGCAGCGTGGTGTCCATGGGCGGCACTACCGAAGAGATCACAATTCCCTTCACCTGCGCGACTTCCAGTTCGGCCATGGCGAACAGGTTGCGGAACAGCACGCCGTACTCGTCCACGGTCTGCGTCTTGATGGTGGCGACGCGCCAGTGCGCCAGCAGGCGCGCGGGTTCGCTGTCGCGGTCGAAACCGACAGTGGCTTCGAAGACGCCCAAAACCGTGTTCGTGTTGCCGACATCAAGAACGAGAAGCATTTTTAGTGATTCTTTCCCTCCGGGGCTAAAGCCCTCATTTTTGACAGCTCCCGGGCGGCACGGCTGAAGCCGTGCCCTACCCATTACTCAATCTTTCTCACTCCGCCTGACAGCACCGTGCGCAACCCGCTCTCGGTTCGCACCCGCAAGAATCCGCGTTCGTCGAGGCCTTCGGTGAAGCCTTCGTAGCCTCCGTCTTCTTCCACGCGCACCCGGCAACCGCGCGCCGAGGAAGAATGCTGCTCGAAGCGCCGCCGTATTTCCGCGCGCGCTGCGGAATCGGCAAGGGTGCGGTACTCGCGATCGAGGGATTTTAGCAAAGCCGAGGTCAGCTCTACCCTCGACCAGGCCCTGCCGCTTTCGATGCGCAAGGAAGTGGCGAGCGAATCGAGGCTGGCGGGAAAGGACTCCTGGTTGACGTTCATGCCGAACCCGACTACGGCGTAGCGCACGCGCGTGGTCTCGGCATTCATTTCGATGAGGATGCCACAGAATTTTCTGCCGCCCAGCAGCAGGTCGTTGGGCCAGCGCAGATCAGCACGCAGGCCTGTGACTTGTTCGACCGCCTCGCGCACCGCCAAGCCGGCGGCCAGCGAAAGCAAGAGCACGTCTGCCGGCGGCAGCGCAGGACGCAGGACCGCGGAACAATAGATTCCCGCCGACCGCGCCGAATGCCAGCCGTGGCCTCCGCGTCCGCGCCCCGCCGTCTGCTCCTCGGCAACGTACACGGTCCCTTCCGGCGCCGGTGCTGCCGCCGCATGCGGCTTTCGTGCCCTGCCGTGGTCAGGAGTGACGCCGGCCGCAGCCTGCATGGCGTCCGCATTAGTCGATCCAACCCGGAAGTAATGGTGGATATGATCGGCGAAGATGGTGCCCTTCAGCGCCGGGGCAAGGAATTCCGGCAAGAGCAGATCGGGGACGCTTTCAATCTGGTATCCCGTCGCCGGGCGGCCGGCAATGCGCACGCCCAACCGGCGCAAGTGCTGCACCAGCCGCCAGACTTCAGAACGGCTGGCCGCGATTTCCTGCGCCAGCTTGGTCCCGCTGACCACGACCATGGCATGGTCGGAGAGCAGCCGCACCACGCGCCCCAGTCGAGCGTCGGTCAGTCCGACATCGCGCGCGCGCACAGCGGCGACTGACCGCAGCGACCGCCGCGTCCGCGTTGTGCTGTTGCGAGGAATACCGGAATTATGCTCCACAAGTGCCCGGTTTCCAATGGAAGGAATCATGGGACTAAGGTGAATCGCCGGGACAATTCGCGGGAACGCCCGAGTGTCACCACCGCGGCTCCTGCCTATATTCGTGGCCTCCCCACAATCAGGAGGATGAATGGGACAGGGAAGGCGCGGGCTGGCCGGGCCGCTGGTGTTGCTGTTGGCCGTGACCGCGATTGCCGGCGAATTGCCGGATTCACCGTCGACGAACTTCGCGCCGGAGCATTCCCTGGTTTCGGTTTCGGCGACCGAACTGCGCGTAGCCCTGCCTCCGGCCCTGGACTTGGCGGAAGCGATCGCATCGCCGGCGATTGTCATCGAAAGCAAACCTGTCGCGGCGCCGAAGAAGAGAGTCTTCGATAAGAAATTTGCGGTGCTGGCGGGACTGGCGGCAGGCCTGACCGTCGCCGACTTCGAGATGACGCAGCATTGCCTTGCTCGGCGCACCTGCGTGGAATCCGATCCGCTGATGCCGACCTCCCGTGCCGGCATGTACGCCAGCAACATTCCGCTGAACGCCGCGCTGTTCTGGTGGAGCTATCGGCGCAAGCAAGACGGCAAGCGGCTGTGGTGGCTGGCGCCGCTGATGGTAGTGGGCTCGCACGCGGCGGGAGTGGGAACCAACATTCGCTTCGTCGGCAAATAACAGACAGCCACTGATTTTTTCCCGGATGAACACAGGTGAAAAATGCTGTGTGCTGGTCCGTGTAATCCGTAGCGGATACCTTTCTAGGCGGGTTTGGTGCGCAGGTTCATGTCCACCGCCGACAGCGAGTGCGTCAGCGAGCCGACCGAGATAAATTTCACGCCCGTCTCGGCGTAGGCACGCACTGTTTCCAGAGTCACCCCGCCGGAAACTTCCAGGGGCACGCGCCGGCTGTGATGCGAGACGCGTTCGACCGCCCGCCTGACGTCCTCCAACGACATGTTGTCGAGCAGGATGGCTTCCGCGCCGTGCTGCAGGGCGGTCTCCAGCTCTTCCAGGTTCCGCACTTCGATTTCGATGGGCTGATCGCCGCGGCGATTATGGATGGCGCGCTCGAGCGCAGGCGCAATGCCGCCGGCCAGCGCAATGTGGTTGTTCTTGATCAGAACGCCATCGCTCAGGTCAAGCCGGTGATTGTGGCCGCCGCCGCAACGCACGCCATATTTGTCGAGCATGCGCAAGCCCGGCGCGGTCTTGCGGGTATCGAGAATGTAGGTGCCGGTGCCCTCGACGGCGTCCACGAACTTGCGGGTCATGGTCGCGATGCCGCTGAGCCGCTGCAGCAGGTTGAGGATCACGCGCTCGCAGGAGAGGATGACACGCGCGTTGTGCTGGATGACAGCAACGAAATCGCCCTTTTTCAGCCGCACCCCATCGAAGACTTCGGGATGGCTCTTGACGTCGGGAAAGGAGCGGACCGTGCCATCGAGCTGCGCGAACACTTCAAAGATGCGCGGGATGGAACCCAGCCCGGCCAGCACGCAATCCTGCTTGGTCATGATGGTCGCGACGGCCTGCTGGTTGGGCTCGATGCAGGCATAGGTGGTGGCGTCGCGCGTGGCCCTGTCCTCCAGCAGCGCGTTCTCGATGACCGCAGTAATACGCCGGCTATGCCAGTCCATTTGCGTCTTTCATGTCAACCCAGCTCGGCGAGCGCTGCCCGCGCTTTCTCCCGCAGCATCTTCGCTTCTTCCAGCTGCTTGCGCAACCCTTCCACGACCTTCGGCGGCGCTTTCGCCAGGAACTGCTGGTTGCCCAATTGCCGCTCGCCGCTTTCGATCTGTTTTTCGATCCGCGCCATTTCCTTGTTCAGCCGTTCGCGCTCGGCAGCAACATCAATCTTCTTTTCGTAGACGACGCGCACCTCGAAGCGCGCCGTGGAACGCGCCCCGGATTCCCGGGCCAGGGACTGCGGCACGAACGCCATCTGCTCCACGTTGGCCAGCCGCTGCACCGCGCCACGATTCTCCTCGAAGATGCGCTGCACGCCGTCCTGCGTGTGCACCTGGATGGGAATGTTCTGCCGCGGTTCGACCTTCAACTCCGCCCGCAGGTTGCGCACGCTGACGATGAGGTCCTGCAGGATGGCCATCTCGTTCTCCGCCGCTTCCTCCACCTGCCTGGCATCCGCTTGCGGGTAAGCCGCCAGCGCGATCGACTTCAGCGGCGGTTTCTGGTCATACAGCGCATGCCAGATTTCCTCGGTGATGAACGGCATGATGGGATGCAGCAGGCGCAATGCCGCTTCGAACAACGACACCAGATTCGCGATCGCGCGCGAGACCGTCTGCTTGTCGTCGCTGTTGAGCCTGGGTTTGATCAGCTCCAGGTACCAGTCGCAGAACTCGCCCCAGAAGAACTGGTATATCGTGTGGCAGGCATTGTCAAAACGATAGCTCCGGATGGCCTCGTTCATCTCCTCCGCCACGCGATTGAATCGCGACAGGATCCAGCGGTCTTCCAGCCCCGCCGCTGTAAAGCCCTGCACGCCGGCCACCTGTGTGGCGCGGGTTTCCGACCCGCGCTCCCAGGTCAAAGACCCGGGCCACACGCCTTCAGCCCGATCCAGGTTCATGAACATGAAGCGCGCCGCATTCCATATCTTGTTGGCGAAGGCGCGATAGCCTTCCGTACGCGACGGATTGAACGCAATGTCGGTGCCCGGCGCGGCCTGCGCCGCCAGCGTGAAGCGCGTCGCGTCGGTGCCGTACTGCTCAATGACCTCGATCGGATCGAGCACGTTGCCCTTCGTTTTCGACATCTTCTGCCGGTCGGCGTCGCGCACCAGCGCGTGGATGTAAACCTCGCGAAACGGCACACTCTCGGCAAGGTCGCTTGCTGCCGGCGGTCGACCGCCGACCGTCGAGCCGGGTCGATGCGGCGGCATCATGAAGTGGCAACCCATCATCACCATTCTTGCCACCCAGAAGAACAAGATGTCGAAGCCGGTGATGAGCAGCGTGTTCGGGTAAAACGCCGCCAGGTCGGGCGTGGCATCAGGCCAGCCCAACGAGGTAAAGGGCAGCAGCGCCGAGGAGAACCAAGTGTCCAGCACGTCAGGATCCTGCTCCAGTTGCGGGCTGCCGCAGTGCGGGCACGCCTGCGGGGCTTGGCGCGCGACCGTGATCTGGTTGCACTGTCCGCAGTACCAGGCCGGAATGCGGTGTCCCCACCACAACTGGCGCGAGATGCACCAGTCGTAGAGCTTCGCCATCCATTGCAGGTAAATGGCGGCATTATTTTCCGGAGTGAAGCGCAACGCGCCGGTGTTCACCGCCTCGATGGCCGCCGCTGACATGCTCATCCCGCCGCTACTCGGTTCCTTGTTCACGGCGACAAACCACTGCGTTGAAATGCGCGGTTCCACGATCGAGTGACAGCGCTGGCACTTGCCAAGCGGCACCACGTAATCCTTGGTGCTCACGAGCAAGCCCTGCTCCTGCAGGTCGCGCACGATGCGTTCGCGCGCCTCGAAGCGGTCCAGGCCCGCGTACGGTCCCGCGTTTTCGTTCATGCGCGCGTGCTCGTCCATCACCGTGATCTGCGGGAGGTGATGGCGTAGCCCGGCCTGATAATCGTTCAGGTCGTGCGCCGGCGTCACCTTCACCGCGCCGGTGCCGAATTCCGGGTTCGCAACCTCGTCGAGGATGATCGGGATCTCGCGGTGCATCAGCGGCAGAACAACCTTCTTGCCGTGCAGATGGATATAGCGCGCATCGGTCGGATTGACGGCGACGGCGGTGTCGCCCAGCATCGTCTCCGGACGCGTGGTCGCCACCGTGATGGATTCTTTCGCCGACCCGCTGACCGGGTACCGCACCTGGTAGAGCTTTCCCGGCGTGTCCTCGTGCACGACTTCCAGATCGCTGATTGCGGTGGAGCAGCGCGGGCACCAATTGATGATGTAAGTCCCGCGGTAGATCAGCCCTTCCTCATAGAGGCGCACGAACACTTCCTTGACCGCGCGCGAGAGCCGCTCGTCCATGGTGAAGTACTCGCGGTCCCAATCCACCGAGGTGCCGAGCCGCTTCATCTGCTTCAGGATGGTGCCGCCATAATGCTGGCGCCACTGCCAAACGCGCGCCAGGAACTTCTCGCGTCCCATCTGCCGGCGGTCCAGCTTCTCGGCGGCCAGTTGCCGCTCTACCAGCATCTGGGTGGCGATGCCGGCGTGATCGGTGCCGGGGATCCACAGCGTCAGGTCGCCCTTCATGCGGTGCCAGCGCACCACGATGTCGCTCTCGGTGTGCTCCAGCATGTGGCCCATGTGCAGCGCTCCGGTCACATTCGGCGGCGGCAGCAGGAGAGTGAAGTTGGAGCGAGCTGGATGCGGGGGCGCCCCGCGGCCATCGGCCTGCGGCGCCTGCACGTGGAACAGTGTTTCGCGCACCCAGTATTCCGCCCAGCGCTGCTCGATGGCGCCCGGGTCATACGCTTTGGGCAATTCGTGAGGCATGAGGATTCGGTGAGCTCAGCGCAGTCCCGGTTCGGCGTCGGATCGAAAGCTGAACTGGAACTGTTTTTCGATATTACAGGCGGGCGGAAAAGAGGGTCAAACGGGGGACGGGGTATTACCTTTCG
Source organism: Terriglobales bacterium (assembly GCA_035691485.1). Classification (NCBI taxonomy): domain Bacteria; kingdom Pseudomonadati; phylum Acidobacteriota; class Terriglobia; order Terriglobales; species Terriglobales bacterium. Next base: position 44,990 of record DASSIZ010000013.1, on the reverse strand, counting down.
GGAAAAATTCGGCTACACCCCCGCGAGTGCACATTCGGACGTTGGGAGGTTACGGCGAAAGGCTTAGGCGGTGAAGCAGCTCGGCAAAGCGCGGGTGGGAGTGGAGGCCATCGAGTCGCGGGTCCACTTTGGTGAAGACCACCATAGAGTAACGCTGGTCCGCAGCCTTCAGCAACCAATCGAGCGCCTGATTATTATCTCCTAGGTGCATATAGTTCTCGGCAATCCCATAAGCATCGGTGCCTGTCGCCTGATGCTGAAGCATTAAATCGATCTGCTTCTGGCAAGCACCCCGCCATCCTCCCCGGGCGTGCGCCTGCTCAACCGCCTCTAACTCCGGCATGCCTGACAAGGTTATTCCCCTGCGATACATCTGGTAAGCTTCTTCTTGCATGCCCTTGGCTTCATACACGCGCGCCATGTTCCAGTAGGTCAGCGGGAAACTTGGGTCCAGCTCTTGAGTCTTCTCGAGGTGTTCGAGGGCTTGGTCGTACCGCCGCGCAAAGAAAAGAATCATGCCCACGTCGCCGTTGATGCCGAGCGAGAGGGGGTCCAGGTCGTGTGCACGTCGGATTTCTTCTAGTGACTCGTCCAAGCGCCCCAGGGCCGCAAGATACATGGACAGGCCGTCACGAGCGTTAGCGTTGCTCGGGCTGAGCTCGATAGCGCGGCGGAATTCGCGCTCGGCTCCGGACCAGTCGCGCTCGTAGAAGAGTTTTTCCCAACCCAGTGGGCCATGAGCTTCGCTGAAAGCTTCGTCAATCTCCAGCGCCTTCATCGCGGCGGCCCTCGCCTTCGCATTGGCCTCACGGGGAGATAGCACGCCCAAGGGATGCCCCAAAACACCGTAGGAAGCCGCCATGCCAGCGTACGCCTGCGCGTAACCCGGATCTTTGTCAATAGCCTGTTGGAAGTACTCCAGGCTCTTGTTCAAACCGGGGACGGTGAACTTATTCCAATAGTACAAACCCTTGAGGTATGCCTCGTGGGCGTCGGGGTTGACTGCGCGCGTCCTCGTGAGTTGCGCATGTTCCTGTGAGCTGAGTTTGGCTTGCACCTCTCGGGCAATGGACATGGCGAAATCGCTCTGCAAGGCGAGGATGTCGCTTGCTTCGCGATCGAACATCTCCGCCCAGAGGTGTTGGTCCTTCGAGGCATCAATCAGGTTTGCAACGACTCGCACCCGGCCACTCGAGCGTAGCACCGAGCCTTCGACCAGGGCATCGACATTCAACTCCCGCGCAATCTCCTGCAGAGGCTTCTTACTGCCTTTGTAGCGCATCACCGATTGCCTGGAGATCACACGCAGCGCGCTCACCTTGCCTAGCTCGGCGATCAGCGCATCGGTCGTCCCATCGACAAAGTAATCCTCCTCGGACTTTCCCGAAAGGTTCTCTAGTGGCAGCACTGCAATTCGGGCACCGGATAGCGGTGGCCGTTGTGTACCGTTGACTCCGGCGATGAAGCGGTAACCAAGGCGGGGTAGCGTTTCCACAAACCGGGGATTCTCTGCCTCATCACCCAGGGCGTCTCGCAGCCTCTTGATCGCGGCGTTCAGGCCGCTCTCGAAGTCAACGTAGGTATCCCCCGGCCAGAGCCTCTTCTGTAGCTCCTCCCGTGTGACGACCTCGCCGGGACGTTCCAGCAGCATGGACAGGACTTCGACCGGCTGCCCCAGAAGTCTAATCTTCATCCCTCGCTTGCGGAGTTCCCGGGATCGGGGATCGAACTCGAAGACCCCAAAACGGAGGGCATCGGGGGGTGACTCAGACTGTCTCATAGCCCACCATTCGGCAGGATTCTACCACCCTGCCGAACTGGAAGCTTGGCTTGAACGTTCCATCCATAGCCCTAAGTCTCCTGATCTTATCGCGTTGTCCTATCGCCTACATTCCATCGACATGTAAGCCTTCTTCCATTGAGCTGTAAACGAGCCCGCGTAACACTTGCGTCAGCGTGCGGCTCGGTGACACGAGCTGCCGGCCGAGCGCAAAGTTGAGGAGGAGGTCCCATGAAGCCTAGGAAAAACCCTTTCGGCAAGCTGACTGCAAGACTCTTGGTGGCTAGCCTAGCGGCAGCTGCCTTGTTTGCCCCCGCGAGCGCGAACGCCGCCGCTCCATTCTTCCAGGGCAGGTTCTCGCTGCCGCACAAAGTGCGCTGGGGCAAGGCCATGCTCCCCGCGGGCGAGTATCGGCTCCGAGTCGATAACCTTAGCGCGGCGACCGTGGCCGCGATCCAGGACGTAGAGAGCGGCAAGACCGTTGCCATGGTGTTGTGTGACATCACCGAAGACGACAAGAACACAAAAGAGGGGAACGCACTGCTCATCTCCAGCAAAGGAGGACAAAGGATTGTTCATTCCCTGAAGCTGGCGACTGTGGGCAAGGTTTTTATCTTCGAACCCGCCCTCGCGCGTGGACAGGGTACGATCGAAGCGCGCGAAAGGCAATCCGTACAGGTCGTGGCGACCAAGTGAGTGTCTCGGCCAAGAGGCAGGGGGCTGGCTATTCATCCCTAGTGGCGTGCCGACCCGGACCCTCGCTGCCTCTTGGCTGGAAGCGGATACGCTGCAGTTGGAGGAGGAGAACCGGCAACTGAAGCACATCGTGGCCGAAACGATTTGAGGAAACCGTTGAGTGTGAGGTGCTTGTTCCTCAGGGCAGCCCAGGACGGCCACGTCGAGGAATCGGCCTCGATATACAAGTCTTGGCTGTTTCTCGGGCGTTGAAGGCGGCAGGGGTGTACAAAGATTTGGCTAATGACGCGGTCAAAACGCATGCCATGGCGGTTTTAGCCGATATTTATGCGTATTTGCGTGGCATCGCGATGGAGGGGTGTGTACAGAGCGACAGCATATATACATACTCCCGTCAAACGGGGGGAGGGGATTTCCCTGCTTGGATGATAGCGAATTGTCCCTTGAAATTTACATGGTCGTGACAAACCTTTGACATCGACTTTCGCGCTGCGGGGTCTAACCAGCAGCAGGTGAAGTTACGGAGGTCGTGTGCTCAAGTTGGAAGTTCAGGAATCGCCGCTGGTCACTATTCTGCGCTGCTCAGGTCGAATTCTTCATGGGGATGGAGCCGATACCCTGGTAAAGGCCGTGATGTCGGAAGACACGCGTTATTTTCTGATTGACCTCCATGGGGTGAACGCGATTGACGCGGCCGGATTGGGAGCCTTAGCCGGATTGGAAGGCTGGGCAAGAAGCGACAACCGAGCGGTTCATCTGGTGAATCTCTCGAAACGAGTCCGTGAGGCTCTGGAGATCACGGGGCTGAGTTCGATGCTGCAGATTTTCCCCGCCTCAGAAAGCACGCCAGCGCGCGGCGTAAGCAACCCACGCACGGCGCGCCCGCGAAATATTACCGCCGCACCAGTGGTAGCTAGCTTCTGTTGACACTTGGGAGGTTTTCGCGAAACCACACCTCGCGCGCAGCCGTATAAAGAGAACGCGGTGGGTTTCTCCGGGCGACGGCAATCAACTCTACGCCGCTTCTCTTCTCCCGGTTTTCATTCACGCCGGTTTGGCTAGCCCAAGCAGACACGGATGGGAGCCCATGCCACCCAAGTAGGTACAAATTCGAGGCTGGAATTTGCGCTTTTGAAACTTAGGCTTTGACCACTTTGCCGCTGCGCAGGCAGGCGGTGCAGACGCGCAGCCTCTTGGCGGCGCCCTTGACCCTGGCGCGTACCGGCCGCAGGTTGACGTTCCAGCGACGCTTGGTCACGTTGTGGGCGTGGCTGATATTGTTGCCGAATTGCGGTCCCTTGCCGCAGACATCACAGACTTGTGCCATGACTGCTCAGAATCCTTCCATACCCAAGCGGGGCAAAACATAGATTTTACAGGAATCTGTGCTGGTTTGCCTAGGCCGCGTCGAGGGCGGGGCTTGAGCTTGCGTCTTGTTCCCGGCCGCCGCGACTTATACAATGCAGCCAGTAGGAGCGGTTCCGGTGACTAAGAAGACCGGGTTCAAGTCAAAGCGGCCGCGGTCAGGGCAGAAGAATGACGCGGCTAACGACGCCAAGACTGCGCAACAGGGCAACTCCACGCCATGCGGCCAGGCGCAGCAACCGAATTTGCACAAGGCCAAGCCATCCATAACCTCCTTCGGCGTAGAGAACTCGAGCTGCGGCAAGCCCCCTTTCTAAATTGCTAGAAGCGTCGAGGACAGCCGCATCTCGCGCGCGTGTGCGAAAATAGATTCATGTCTGCGGCCGCCAACTCCACGCCCAAGTCGGTGAAGGTCCACCTGAAAGACGGCACCGGCATGGATATCGAGTGGATGGACGGCCACAAGAGCTCCTATTCGTTCATGTACCTGCGCGATGCCTGTCCCTGCGCCCTCTGCAACGAAGAACGCGTCAAGCAGAACCGGGAGCCGGGAGAACGCCCCAAGCCGGCGCCCGGAGCGCTGCCCATGTTCACGCCGCCGCCGAAGGCGACGGTAGCGGAAGCGGTCGGCAAGTACGCCATCCGCTTCAACTGGAGCGACGGCCACGAGCACGGCATTTTCTCCTGGGACTTCCTGCGGGAGTTCTGCCCCTGCCGCGAGTGCTCCACCATGCGGCGCGAGATGAAGCCGCCGGGCGCGCCGGTAACGCGAACCGTGCCTCATTAGATTTCAAGGTTTCACGTTTCAAGTTTCACGTTGCTGTGGCCTTGGGAGGTGAAACGCGAAACGTGAGACTAGATTAACGTGTCGTTCCTCGACGAACTGAATCCGCAACAACGCGAAGCGGTCGAAACCGCCGACGGGCCGATCCTCATCCTGGCCGGGGCGGGGTCGGGCAAGACGCGCGTGATTACCTACCGGATCGCGCACCTGATCGAGCAGCTCGGGGCCGCGCCCGAGTCGATCCTGGCGGTCACGTTTACCAACAAGGCTGCCGCCGAGATGGCGGAGCGCGTGGAACAACTGGTCGGCGGCCGCAGCTTCGCCAAGCCGTGGATTTCCACTTTCCACTCCATGTGCGTGCGCATGCTGCGGCGCGACATCGAGGCGCTGCGCATCAACAACATCGGCTACACCAAGCAATTCGCCATCTACGACGAAGCCGACCAGCAATCGCTGGTCAAGCAGGCCATCCGCCGTCTCGGGCTCGATGACAAGCAGCTCACGCCGCGCACCGTGCTGGCGCGCATTTCCTGGGCGAAGAACCACATGCTCGACCCGCAGGAAACGTTCCTGCAATCCTCCGACCTGAAGTCCGAGCAGGTGGCGCACGTCTACGAGATTTACCGCCAGGAACTGCGCAAGGCGAATGCCATGGACTTCGACGACCTGCTGCTGGAGACGGTGCGGCTGCTCAAGGTCGCCGAACCGGTGCGACACTACTGGAACCGGCGGTTTCAGTACATTCTGATCGACGAATACCAGGACACCAACCGCCCGCAGTACGAACTCATGCGCCTGCTCGCCGGAGAGCGGCACAACGTGTGCGCCGTCGGCGACGAGGACCAGTCCATCTACTCGTGGCGCGGCGCCGACATCCGCAACATCCTGGAATTCGAAAAGGATTTTGGCGATGCCAAGATCATTCGCCTGGAGCAGAACTACCGTTCGACGCAGAACATCCTGAGCGCCGCCTCCGCCGTGGTCGCCAACAACGTGAAGCGCAAAGGCAAGAACCTTTGGACCTCGCGGCAGGGCGGGGACAAGATCGGCTACTACGAAGCTCCCGACGGCGAGAACGAAGCACTGTTCGCCGCCGATTTGTTCTCCAAGTACCTGCAGGAGTCAGCCAAAGAAGGCGACGACCGCGCCCGGGCGGCCGTGCTCTATCGCACCAACGCGCAGTCGCGGCTGTTTGAAGAAGCGATGCGCCGCTACCAGCTGCCGTACCACGTGGTGGGCGGCTTCTCGTTCTACGAGCGCGCCGAGATCAAGGACATGATCTCGTATCTCAAGGTAGTACAGAATCCCGACGACACCATCGCGCTGATGCGGGTCATCAACACGCCCGCGCGCGGCATCGGCCGCAGCACCCTGGACACGCTGGAACGCATCGCGCTGGAAACGGGCAAGTCGCTATGGGGTGCGATCGGCAATGCGGTCGATGCCTTGCTGGTACCGCAGCGCGCCGCCGCATCGTTGAAGAACTTCCACGACATCATCGAGGGCGGGCGGGCCATGCTCTCCGGGACCTATGCGAAGTGGCTGGGGGACTCCATCGACGGCAGCGACAGCGAACCGGAGGACCGAACCACGCCGGAAGCCGCACCGCCGGGAGAAGACGGCGAGGATCTGTCGTTCGACTTTGGCGCGAACCTGGAATCCTCGTCCGACGATGGAGGCCACGGCGCCACCGCCGGGTCTGACGAAACCGACAGCTCCGATGCCGCCAGCGCCCCCGCCGCCGGCGAACAACCCCCCGCCGCCACCGCTGAGCTGCTGAAGTACCTGCTTGACCGCACCCGCTACATCAAGTCGCTGGAGGAAGAAGACACGCCCGAGTCGCTGGCGCGCATCGAGAACCTTCGCGAACTGGTTAATGCCGCCATGGATTCCCGAGACCGCGGCGAGTCGCTGCAGGAATTTCTCGATCACGCCGCGCTGGTCAGCGACGCGGACCAGTACGATTCCGCCGCCAAGATCACGCTCATGTCGCTGCATGCCGCCAAGGGCCTGGAATTTCCGGTGGTGTTCCTGGCCGGGATGGAAGAGGGACTGTTCCCGCATTCGCGGACGTTCCTCAATCCTGACGACATCGAGGAAGAGCGCCGGCTGTGCTACGTCGGCATGACGCGAGCGATGGACCAGCTGATCGTGAGCCGGGCCCGTTACCGCCGGCGTTACGGCACGGACATGCCGGAAGCATCCATCCCGTCGCGCTTCCTGGAGGAGATCCCGCCCCAGTTGCTGCAGGAGCTTGGCTCTCCCCGGCGCTCGAGTTGGAGCACGGAGGAAAAGATCCGCGAGTACAAGGACGACTACGCTTCCTCGCACTACGAGCACGACCGGCACTACGACTACGAAAACGAGGACCAGCGCGGGTCCACTGGCCGTCAGAAGCAGCGGCCCTCGTATGCCGGTTCGCACCATACCTACAACTCGATCGACAATATCGCGGAATTCTTCGCTTCCCGCGGCAAGAAGTTCACGCGTCCGAAAGTTGACGTGCCTGCTCCGAGCGGGCGCACCGGATTTCGTCCCGGGCAGCGCGTGAAGCACCCGAAATACGGCGAAGGAACGGTGTACAAGCGCGAGGGCGACGGGGAGGATGCGAAGATTACGGTACAATTCCCAAGATTCGGGCTGAAGAAGCTGGTCGAGAAGTACGCGCAGCTGGAGCGGGTGTGAAAGAGGCGGTTAGCCATTAGCTCTTAGCTGGCACAGGCACGAATTGATTCCATCGGAAAGAGAACTCATGGCAAATACCTCAGCTTTATCCAGAGAAGAACGCAAGAAGAGCAAGCGCGCGTCGCGCAAGAAGGCGACGATTGAGAAGCCGAAGAAGAAGCGCGACTACGCCCGCGGCTCGAAGAAGCCCAAGGTGAAGAAAATGGCCCGCGGCCAGGCGAAACGGTAATTGACGACAACCGACAAACCAGCGGCTCAAGTCACGGGCTCGCAACTGCTCGCACGCAAGTCCATCGACAAGCTGATCGCGGACTCGGAGGAGCCCGAGCACCGGCTGAAGAAGACGCTGGGACCATGGAGCCTCACCGCGCTCGGCATCGGGGCCATCATCGGCAGCGGGATCTTCGTGTTGACGGGCACGGCAGCGGCGGGCGAGCACTTCGAGGTTCCCTCCATCCTGCACGCCCAGGTGCTCGACCTGATCGCCAACTTCCTGCGCCACGGGTCGAGCGCGGGCGCGCTCATGCATGGACGTCCGCCTGCGGGTCCGGCAATCGCGATCTCGTTCATCCTGGTTGCCGTGGCGTGCTCCTTCGCGGGACTGTGCTATGCAGAACTGGCCTCGATGATTCCGATCGCGGGCAGCGCCTACACTTACTCGTACGCGACGCTGGGCGAGATCTTCGCCTGGATCATCGGCTGGGACCTGATTCTGGAGTATGCGGTCAGCAATGTCGCGGTGGCGGTCGGATTCAGCGGATACCTGAAGGCGCAGCTTGCCGCCTTCGGCATCGTCTTGCCCGACGCGTGGTCGAGCGCGGTGTACGCCTCGGGGAAATTGACAGGTGCATATTTCAATGTGCCTGCATTTCTCGTCGTCTTCATCCTGACGGTTTTACTCGTGCGCGGAGTGCGCGAATCGGCGGAGACCAACAACGTCATGGTGATGGTGAAGCTTGGTGCGATCGTCACCTTCCTGGTCGTGGGCGGAATGCTGGCGCGTCCGGCGAACTGGCATCCCTTCATGCCGTCAGGATTCGCGGGCGTGGTCACCGGCGGCGCCATCATCTTCTTCACCTACATCGGCTTCGATTCGGTCTCCACCGCTGCGGAGGAATCCAAGGAGCCGCAAAAAGACATCCCCTTCGGCATCATCGCCTCGCTGATCGTTTGCACCATTCTCTATGTCGGCGTGGCGCTGGTGCTGCTCGGCATGATGAAGTATTCGACCTTCACTTCCGGCGCCGCGGCCGAAGCGCCAGTGGCTTACGCCTTGAAGCAGCTGGGCGCGAACCGCATCTGGCAGTCGGTGATCATCATCGGCGCGCTCACCGGAATGCTCTCGTCGCTGCTCGTCTTTCAATATGGGCAGACGCGTATCTGGTTCGCCATGTCGCGCGACGGCCTGCTGCCGAAAATCTTCTCCGCCGTACACAAGAGATTTAAGACGCCGCACTGGTCCACGTGGATCGCGGGATTCGCGGTGGGAATCCCGGCAGGACTGGTGGACATCGGCGATGCCGCGGACCTCTCCAATATCGGGACGCTGTTCGCCTTCGTGCTCGTCTCGCTGGGAGTGATCTTTCTGCGCAGGACGCAGCCGGATCGGCCGCGCGGCTTCCGTGTGCCGCTGGTGCCGCTGTTCCCGCTGATTTCGGTCATTCTCTGCGGCGGGCTGATGACGGGCCTGACGGTCATCACTTGGATCCGCTTCTTCGTGTGGCTGGCAATCGGCCTGTTCATCTACTTCCTGTACAGTCGCCGCCACTCGGAATTCGCGCGCTGATGCAGGCCAGCGAGCCATCGGCGTTTATTCGCTCTCTTCCCAAGGCCGAGCTCCATCTTCACCTGGAGGGTTCGATCGGCCCGGATGAGTTGGCAGAGCTGATCGTGTTGCACGGCGGGGGCCCCGTCGATCGCGAGCGCCTGGCGCGTCTCTACAAGCACGAGAACTTCACCGCCTTCCTGGACGCGTTCAAGCGGGTCACGCACTGGCTGCGCACGCCGGAAGATTACGAGCTCATCAGCTATCGCCTGATGCAGAAGCTGAAGGCGGAAAACGCACTGCACGCCGAGGTGTACGTATCGGTGGGCGTGATCATGTTTCGCGAGCGCGACTTCGACGCTATCTTCGAGGGCCTGGAGCGAGGGCGGGAGCGTGGCGCGCGGGATTTCGGCGTGTCGCTGTATTGGATCTTCGACGCGACGCGTCAATTCGGCGTGGAAGCCGCGCAAAAAGTGTTCGACCGGGCGCTCCAGCTGCGCGAGCGCGGCGTGATCGGAATTGGAATTGGCGGGGACGAGGCACAGGGACCGGCGCAGTGGTTTCGCGATCTCTACGCGCGCGCCCGCGACCACGGCCTGCGCTTGACCGCGCATGCGGGCGAATCGGTGGGCCCGGAATCCATCCGTGCCGCCCTGGACGTGCTGCAGGCTGAACGCATCGGACATGGCCTGGCGTTGTGGAAAGACCGCGAGCTGATGTCGCAACTGGCACAGGCGCGCGTGCCGGTCGAGATTTGTCTCACCAGCAACCTGCGCACCGGGTGTTGCGCCGCGGCGCAGGAGCATCCGCTGAAGACTTATTACGACCAGGGAATCATGGTGACGTTGAACACCGATGATCCGGCGATGTTTGAGACGACGTTGTGCCGCGAATACCAGGTTGCGCAGGAGACGTTCGGTTTCAGCGATGAGCAATTGCGGGAAATGGCGAGGAATTCGTTCGAGGCCTCGTTCTTGCCGGAAGAGAAGAAGCGGGAGTTCCTTTCGGGTTTTTCATCGCTCGGCATCCGGCAGGTTTAGGCGCCACGTCAACGGGTGCTCTGCTTCGATGCCAGGTGTGCTCCGACCGCCTGAGATACAAACAAAACCATAGAGCAGCCGACGGGAAACAGCAGCTCGTTGACAGCGCGCGGCACCAGGTCGGCGACGGTGACGACACCGCTCCTGTAGGTGCAGCCGAGTGCAATTCCGCCGAATATCGCCCCGACAGACAAACCCACCAACGCGTAGGCCCCGCCACCTGGCTTGCCGCGCTTCGCAAGCCAGCTGACAACACCTCCGAGAGCAGCGTACTCCAGCGACTTGATGATGCCCAGCAGCAGCGGCGAGGGACCGGGGGCGCCGGCGATTGACAGATGAAGGGCGGTCGAGACGCCGCGATGCACGGTGCGCGCTACATTGAAGGCGATGGGCGCGGAGAGAAGCCCGGCAAGCGAGGTGGCGCCCACATCCAATTTTGAAATGACAGCTCCGATTGCGACGCCGACGCAAACTACCGTGGACCAAGAGATGGTCGAAAGCGTGGTGGCGAAGATACGGGTCACATTGCCGGATTTGCCAAAGGCAACGCCGACAACAATGAGCAATACTTGCATGGCAAGCCCAAGCAGAACAGCCAGCCAGGCGACACGCAAGACGACGGCACCCACCCGGGGCGCTTCCACCTTCTGAGAGCTGGACTGAAGTTGTGCGCCGCTAGTACTGCTGGCTTCCATCTCGCCCCCCACAGCGGCGTGATGGTAGCCGCGCGGGCTGCGGGAGTCAATCGGGAACGGGCGAAATGGTGTGCGATGCGTCACAGCAGGGATCATGGCCGGGGCGTAGGATGAAGTCGAACAACTGCCCGCGCCGAGCCGGAAGCTGACCCGACGCTTGAGGAGGCGGGCCATGGCTGCCACAGCTCCGCGAGTCGCGCTTGCGATCCGCAATGTCCTGGTCGCAACCGATTTCTCACCCTGCTCAGAACGCGCCCTGCTGCACGCGGTAACCGCGGCGCACCATTTCCACTCCAGGCTGCACATGGTGCACGTGCTGCAACCGGGCATTTTCACCTTCGTTCCTCCGGAGGCGTACATGGGGACGTCTGAGGCCCTGGAGCGGGCACTGCAACTGGCGCGGGCCGAGGCCGAAGCGCGGCTCGGGGATGTGCTGAAGCGCACCCGCTGCCAGGACCTCCGCCATCACACCTGGGTGGACGTCGGCGGAGTCGGCGAAATGCTGCGCGACTTCATCCGGCGCGAGCACATCGACTTGGCAGTGGTGGGGACGCATGGCCGCACCGGGTTGCGAAAGATCGTCCTGGGCTCGGTGGCCGAAGACCTGTTTCGCCATGCCAGCTGCCCGGTGTTGACCGTGGGGCCGCGCTCCTGGACATCAGATCCGCAATCGGTGCGGCTTAAACACATTCTTTTTCCGACCGACTTTTCACCGGAATCGGCGCAGGCGCTACCGCTGGCTACGGCGATCGCCGACGACTTCGGCGGCCGTATCACGATGTTGCACGTGGTGGAGCGGCTGGAAGCAGACGCGGCGCGGGACCGCGCGCGCGTCATCACCGGGCTGCAGGAGCGCATGCGAGAGATGGTGTCACTGACGGCGCAGCTATCGCCCAGGATGGATTTCCAGGTTGGGTTCGGCGCGGTGGCCGAAACGGTGATCGAAACGGCGTCATCGCTTGGCGTGGACCTGGTGGCCTTCGGGCTGAAGGCGCCAGACAGCTACGTGGACCGGCTGCCCTGGATGCACGCGTACAAGGTTGTGTGCGAGGCAGGTTGCCCGGTGCTAAGCGTGCGGGGCGCGTCGCAGGGGCGTAGCTGACGTTTTAGCCACAGAGGCCGCAGAGGATTTTTTTCTTTTTCGGCTGTCAGCCCCTGTTTCAGACGCCGCGGTTTCGTCACCACAGCCGTCTTTGTTTTCTGCTTTGCCGTTGTCTATTTTCTCTCTGTGGCTAGGTTCTTCGGCCGCGCCACACAAGTTCCTGCCATCTATTTTGTCGTATACTGCGCGGCGACATCGGAGAGAGGCGAATGGCAACCAAGAAGAGCAGCGCGACGACAGCGAAAGAGAAATCGACAAGGAAGCGACCCGCCGCGAAAAAATCGCGCCAGCGCGCCACGGCAACGAGCGCTTCGACGCAGGCTGCTGGTCAACCCGCCAACCGGGACCGGCTCACCGAGGTAGCGAAAACGATTGGATCAACGGTGGGCGATATCGTGGCCAAGACGAAGAAGGTGCTGCACCGGTAGGGAAAGCTTCGAGTTTTCCCACCCTAGCAAGAGCGGCTGGGGTGGACCACCCGGCCGCCGGAATAAAGAATAAAATCCGCCGCTGCACCGGACTTTGAGATCAGGCATTCAATCGAGATCAGGGACTCGCTAGATTTTCTGGACGCGCTGGACATCGTGCACGCCGTCGATCTTGCGCAGGCCGGCGACGATGCGTTCCAGGTGTTTGAGGTCCTCGATATCGATGACGAAGTCGACGGTGGCCTGGCTGTTGGCGGTGCGGGCTTCGATGTTGCGGATGTTGACGTTTTCGTCGCTGATGAGCGCCGTCATCTGCTTGAGCATGCCGCTGCGGTCGTCACAAAAAACGGTGAGCTTGACGGGATATCCGGCGGCGCCGTCTTCCTTGCGGGGCCGCGCCCACTCCACGTCGATGCGGCGGTCCGATTCGTACATCAAATTCATGACGTTGGGGCAATTGCGGGCGTGCACGGCGACGCCCTTGCCGCGGGTGACGTAGCCGACGATGTCCTCGCCGCGGATGGGATTGCAACATCGGGCGCGGTAAACGAGCAGGTCGTCGTGCCCTTTGACGGAGATGGCGCCGCCGCCGTCGCCGCCGAAGACCCGGCGCAATAGCCCTCCGGGCTTTTCTTCGGGCGCCGTCTCCGGGGTAGGATCCGCGGCTGACGCCGGCGCCAGCCGGGCCAGTACTTGGCGGGCGGCAAACTTGCCATAGCCGATGGCGGCCATGAGATCGTCGGCGCGTCCCAGGCCCATGTCGCCGGCGACCTTCAGGTACTGCGCGTCGGAAATGTCCTTCATCGGAACACGATATTTGCGCGCTTCCTTTTCGATCAGCTTGCGGCCGATTTCGATGGCGCGCTCGCGCTGGTGGACGTTGAGCCAATGCTTGATTTTCTGCCGCGAGCGGCTCGACTTGACCAGCGCCAGCCAGTCGCGGCTGGGCTTGTGTCCGGGCTGGGTAAGAATTTCCACGATGTCGCCGCTTTTCAGCTTGTAGCGCAAAGGGACCATGCGCCCGTTCACCTTGGCGCCGACGCAGGAGTGCCCGACCTCGGTGTGCACGGTGTAGGCAAAGTCAATCGGGGTGGCGTCGCGCGGCAGCACCACGACTTTGCCCTTGGGGGTAAACGTGTAGACCTCTTCCGGGTAGAGATCGATTTTGAGGGTGGAGAGAAATTCGTTGGGATCGCTGACATCGCGCTGCCACTCGACCACCTGGCGCAGCCAGGCGAGGCGCTGCTCGTCGCGCGCGGAAACGGGGCCGTCCTTGTATTTCCAGTGCGCCGCGATGCCCTCCTCGGCCATGTGGTGCATCTCCTCGGTGCGGATCTGGACCTCGAAGGGGGTGCCGCTTTCGGGGATGACGGAGGTATGCAGCGACTGGTACAGGTTGGGCCGTGGCATGGCGATGTGGTCCTTGATGCGGCCTGGCACCGGGCGCCACAGATTGTGGATCATGCCCAGCACGGCGTAGCAATCCTGCACGGAGCCGGTGATGATGCGGACAGCGAGCAGGTCGTACATCTGGTCGACGGTGATGCGCTGCCGCTGGATCTTGAGGTAGATGGAGTAGAGGCGCTTGATGCGGCTTTCGACGCGGGCCTGGATGCCGGCTTCCTTGAGCTTCTCGCGGATGATGCCGGTCATGCTGGCGAGAAATTCCTCTCCGGACTTGCGGCGCGCCTCCACCGCTTCGCGCACCTGCTCGTAGGCGATGGGATCGACGTAGGGGAATGCCAGGTCCTCAAGTTCGCCGCGAATCTTGCCCATGCCGAGGCGATGGGCGATGGGGGCATAGATCTCCAGGGTCTCGCGGGCGATGGAAAGGCGGCGCTCTTCCGGCAGGTGCTGCAGGGTGCGCATGTTATGCAGGCGGTCGGCGAGCTTGATGAGGACGACGCGTATGTCGTCCACCATGGCGAGCATCATCTTGCGCAGGTTTTCGGCCTGGCGCTCTTCGCGGGTGTGGAAATCGATTTTGCTGATCTTGGTGACGCCCTCGACGATGTGCGCCACCTGGTCGCCAAACTCTTTTTCGATTTCCTGGATGGTGACCGATGTGTCTTCGACCAGGTCGTGCAGCAGGCCGGCGGCAATGGCGACGGTATCGAGCTTGATTTCGGCCAGCACGCAGGCGACTTCCAGGGGATGAACCAGGTAGGGCTCGCCGGAGGCGCGCGTCTGGCCGGTGTGATAGCGGAGGGAAAAATCGTACGCCTTCTTGATGACTTCGAGGTCATCATTGGGGCGATAGGCCCGGACCTGCTTCATCAGGTCACGGAAACGGGTGACCCGCAAGACATTGGTCGCGAGCTGCTGGCGGAGGGTCGCCATACTTGATTATAAGGGGTGAAGGCGGCGGCGCAAGACCGACGTCGCAAAGCGGCGAACTTTGGGATGGTTCCAAATTCGTATCTGCGGCCAGCATCGATGGCAATTCGCCGCATAACTGACCATTGACACTGCTTCCGCCCAAGGATAGGCTGAGGCACGCTCAGGTAGCCAGTTTCCGGGTGGGGCCCCTTCCTTTTATACACAGCTCGCCAACATTTCACTGAACTAACAGTCGGAGAAGAGGAGGCCATATGCGCAAAGTCCTTGAGTGTCTGTCTGTGTTCGCGCTGCTTGCCTGCCCGATCGCGATGATGGGGCAGATGTCGGGCGACATGGACAAGATGGGAGGCCCGCCGAAGGTGCTGCAAATCATCCGGGAAGACAGCAAGCCCGGTAAGACGATGGCCCATCGCCAACATGAGGCTGCCTGGACCCAGGCCATGATCAAAGCCGACCCGAAAATTCCCCACATGCTGACTATAAGCGCGGTCAGCGGGCCGGATGAAGACTGGTTCATGATGGGGTTCGACGGCTTCGCGCAAGTGGAGAAGACCAACGAATCGTACGAAAACAATCCGACACTGGCCCAGGTAATGGCCAGTTATTCGACGAAGGAAACGGATTTTGTTTCGGAAACGCGCACCATCCTGGCGCGCTACCGCCCGGAGTTGAGCTATCAGCCGAATTTCCCGCTCGGCGAATACAAGTACTTCAGCGTCCTGCTGGTGCGTTACAAGCTGGGCTCAGGGCCGGACGAAGTGGCGAAAATCGTTGCCGCCGCGCGCGAGAAAGCGCATCCGGATTATCACTCGATCGGTTATGAAGTGACCTCCGGCATGCCGGTGGGCACTTACATCTATTTCACGCCGATAAAAAGCATGGCTGCCTGGGACGAGCCGCCCAACAAAGAGTACAGCGCGGCCTTGAAAGAGGGTGGGTTTTTCGACGCGGTGGGCAAGACGGTGCAGTCCGCCGAAAGCCGGTTGTATTCGTTCAGCCCGCGCATGAGCTACGTGCCGGAGGATGTAGCGAAGGCGAACCCGTCATTCTGGCATCCGAAGACGCAAATGACCAAGGCATCGCCGGCCGCCAAGACAGCCAAGCCGGTGGGCCTGAAAGAAACCAAAACCGAACAAAAACAGTAGGAACATGGCGCGCGGCCAAACAGCGCACCTGTTGAATTTTTGCAGAAAAAGCAGAAAAAAAGAAAAGAGGAGACAGGATGAGAAAAGTCGGAATTGAGTTGTTTGCATTGCTGGTGATGGCGGCCATCATGGCGCCCCCGCCGGTGGCGGCGCAGAACGCAACAGATCCGGAAGGCGCCAGTGGCCCACCCCCGATCATTCAGATGTTCCGGGAAGAAGTGAAGCCTGGCAAAGGGCCGTTGCACGCGAAAACCGAGGCGGCGTTCCTGGCTGCCTACAAGAAAGCCAACTTGAAGTATTACTACCTGGGAACGACGACGATGAGTGGGCCGTCGGAGGCGTGGTACATGAGCCCGTACGCCTCGATGGAGGAAGTGGAAAAAGCCAACCAGGCATTCGAAGCGAACAAAGCGGTGCAAACCGAATTGGATCGCGCCAACGTAGCCGACGGCGACTTGCTGAGCGGCGTTCGTTCCACCTTCCTGTTCTACAACTCCGAGCTGAGCTATCGCCCGAACTTCAACCTGGGCGAATACAAGTACTTCATGGTGGACACCTATCGGGTGAAGTTGGGCCACTATGAGAAGTTCGCGGAGATGCGCAAGGCGGTGAACGCGGCGCACGAGAAAGCGAACCTCGATGAGCACATGCTGGTGTACGGCGTGGGACTGGGCGGGCCCATGGGAACGATTATGGTGTTCCAGCCGGTAAAGTCGCTGAAGGAATTTGATCAAGCCGGCAAAACGCACGGCAAGGGCTCGGCGTACTACGAAGCGATCGGCGACGAAGGGCGGAAGGCGTTCACCGAATTCGCGCAGAATGACGAGCAATACTTCCAGCGTGATTTCCTGTCCATCAGCCCGGGCATGAGCTACGTATCGGAAAAGGTGGTAGCGGCAAACCCGAGCTTCTGGACCCCGAAGACACAGATGACCAAGACGCCGGCCACAAAAACCGCAAAACCGGCGGCCATGAAGGACGTAAAAACAGAGACCAAGTAAGAGTTGAGAAATTAAGCCCCAGCCCGGTCCGAAGAGGCCGGGCTTTTTTTTTTGCTCGGTCGATCAGTCTGTCAGTCACCGGTCATCAGGTGCTTGGTGACATGGCAGATCTGGCCGACTGAGAGAATGCCAGACAATTTCGCGACCGTTCGATTCGATCAAACCGCACGCCAAAAGGCATTCCTCAGCTACCATATCCCTGTGCGGGTGTTGGTGACAGGAGCGTCGGGACTGCTTGGATCGGCATTGATGCCGGCGCTGCGAAACGCGGGGCACGAAGCCGTCGCGCTGGTGCGGCGGGCGCCGCGCGCGGGTGCCGCTGAAATCCAGTGGGACCCGGGCGGCGCAATTGATGGCTCCCGGTTCAGCGGGGCCGATGCGGTGGTGCACCTGGCAGGGGAGAATGTGGGCGCCGGCCGCTGGAGCGAGCAGCGCAAGGCCCTGATCCTGAACAGCCGTGTCCAGGGCACGCAGACGATCGCCGCCTCGATGGCGCGCGCCAACCCGAAGCCGCGTGTGCTGGTCAGCGCGTCGGCCAACGGCATTTATGGAGAGACTGGGGACAAGGTGGTGGCCGAATCCGATCCTCCGGGGTCGACATTTCTGTCTGAAGTCGGACGGCAGTGGGAGCAGGCGACGCGCGCAGCCAGCGAAGCGGGGATCCGAACCGTCATGCTGCGCACCGGGATGGTCCTGAGCGCAACGGGCGGCGCGCTTCCGCGCATGCTGCCTCCGTTTCGGATGGGGGCCGGCGGACGCATCGGAGACGGCCGGCAGTGGATGAGCTGGATTGCGCTGGACGACGTGGTTGCGCTGATCCTCTTCGCCCTGACCAACGAATCGCTGCGCGGCCCGTTGAATGCCGTTGCGCCGAACCCGGTGACCAATGCCGAATTCACGCGCGTGCTGGGGGCGGTGCTTCACCGGCCCACCCTGTTTCCGGTGCCGGCATTCGTCGTGCGCACGGTGTTTGGTCAGATGGGAGAGGAATTGCTGCTGGCGAGCAACCGGGCGGTGCCGCGGGCGGCGCTGGCCGGAGGATTCCAGTTTCGCTACCCGGAGTTGCGCGGGGCTTTGCAACACGTGCTGGGAAAGTAATAAGACTGATAGAAAAAAGCCCGGTCCCTCTGTGGCGCGGCCGAGGGCGACCGCGCTCCAACGAGCGTGGCTTCCTCCAGGGCAGCCCCGGCGGAGAGCGCCGGGGCCCACCGAGAAGTAATCCCAAAATGGCACGGAGCCGATTCCGTATTCCGGTCGCGGAATGCAGTTCCGGGCTCCCACGACGCCGGCCAGCCGTAGAATTCGGTTCCTAATCGCTTCCTAAGTTGATCGTGAAGGGAAAAAACATGAAATGGCATAAGAGATACGCTTGGGCCCCTGGCCTCGCCGTGGCGGTCTTGGTATGCGCCGCCCTGTTGAACGCGCCCTGCGCTCCGGCACAGGACATTTCCTTCCGCAGTTTCAGCGGCTGGGCGACCATCGGCCCTCCCGCCGATGAGTACGCCGCGAAGCTGGCAAACATGTCCGCCACTACTCTCGGCAAGCAGGGACAAATCAGGTTCGCCAAGGCGACCCCTACTCCACCTATTCCGAAAGAGTTCAAGAACATTGTGGATGCGGTGTCAGCCGGCGGTCCGCTGGCGGGGGGTACCGGATTCGACGCTGCCTATGTCTCGGGCGGGGACCTGAACGCGGCATGGGGCTTCATCTACAATTCGGGAGTTCCCTTCGGCCCCAACTTCGATGAGTTCATCGGCTTCCTGTATGGGAAATCGGTGGACAACGGAGGCCGCACCGGCCTCGAGCTGCTGCAACAAATCCTGGACAACAGCGGGCGGAACATTGTCGCGTTTCCGATCGTGGCCAGCAGCCAGCAGGGGTCCGGATATTTCATGCTGCCGGTGGGCAACGTGGGAAAAAAGCCCGGGATCGGGCTGGCCGGCCTGTGCCAGCAAAACTGGACCTTCCGCTACCTGCCGCCGGCACAGTTCGTGATTGACCGCGCCTGCGACAACCTGGTCGAGAAGGGCGCAATTCCCAAGAAGAACATTAAGTTTATCCAGGCGGTGTCAGGGAACGCGTCGCTGGTAAAAGCGGTATCGGAGGGCCAGCTGCAAGCTTATGAGATGGCGACGCCGATGGACGATTACACGCAGCTTTGCGGCCTGCCGGAAGGAAATCCCGGCACCGTCGGCACCCGCTACATGCATTTTCCGGGCTGGCATCAGCCGTTCCTACTGACGTACATGATCGTCAACAAGAAGGTATGGAAGCAATGGACGCCGGCGCAGCAGGCGCTGGCTCTCAGCGTGGGCCGGGACAACGTAGTCTCGTCGTACGGCGAAAACCTGCGGCAGCAGGGCACCATGCTGCAGCAGATGCTGGCGGTCAACGATCATGACAACAATCCCGACAACGACATGGTGCTGGTGCAGTGGCCGGAGAAGGACCTGCTCCTGCTGCGAGATGCGACCATCCAATTCCTGAACGCGCGCACCACGGACGCGAAACTCAACGATCAAGACCGGAAGGACTACGCAAAGATCCTGGATTCGCTTGGAACTTACATCGGCGCCAACAGCGGTTACTGGAAGGTGCGTCAAGTTCCGAACGAGCTTCGTTTCCAGGGATGGCGCGATCCGGAAGGCAAGAAAGGCTGGGACCAGGCGCTGAAGTAACACCTCGGCGACGCCTGGACTTCAATCGGCGAAAAATAAAGGGCGGCCCGAAGGCCGCCCGATTAAGAGAAGAAACTCAAACTAGGCCGGCGTGGGCCGCTCGCCCGGCACGATGCCCGGCTGTGCTCCGCCCGGCGCTGGTTTCAGCACCTGCTGCACGCCCTGGTCATCGTGCGAGCTGGGTTGCTTGACCGGCGGAAGCGCCTTGCCTTCGATCACCAGCTTGATCTCGTTGGCATCGAGCACCTCGCGCTCCAGCAGCGCCAGCGCAATTCGGGTCAGCGCCTCGCGGTGGCTGCTCAGGATCTCCACCGCCGACTTGTATCCGGAATCCACAAAGCGCCGAACTTCCTGGTCAATTTTGATCGCCGTGTCCTCGCTGTAGTCGCGATGTTGGGCGATCTCGCGTCCCAGGAAGATCTGCTCTTCCTTCTTGCCGAAGGTGAGCGGGCCGAGGTCGCTCATGCCGAACTCGCACACCATCTTGCGCGCCAGTTCGGTGGCTTGCTCAATATCATTGCCGGCGCCGGTGGTCATGGTGTTGAGGAACAATTCCTCCGCCACGCGCCCGCCCATCATAATGGCCAGCCGCGTCTCCAGGTAGGTCTTGCGATAGGTATGCTTATCGTCGATGGGCAACTGCATGGTCACGCCCAGCGCCATGCCGCGAGGGATGATGGTGACCTTGTGCAGCGGGTCGGAGTCGTCACGCAATGTCGCGACCAGGGCATGGCCGGCCTCGTGATAGGCGGTCACGCGCTTCTCCTCTTCGGAGAGCAGCATGGACTTGCGCTCGGCGCCCATCAGCACCTTGTCCTTGGCAATTTCCATGTCGTACATGGTGACAACCTTGCGGTTGGCGCGCGCCGCCAGAAGCGCGGCCTCGTTCACCATGTTGGCCAGGTCGGCGCCGCTGAAGCCAGGGGTGCCGCGGGCCAGGACGGACAAATCGACATCGTCGGCGATGGGAATCTTGCGGGTATGCACGCGCAGGATCTCTTCGCGACCGCGCACGTCGGGACGCGGAACCACCACCCGGCGGTCGAAGCGGCCGGGCCGCAGCAGCGCCGGATCGAGGACGTCGGGACGGTTGGTGGCGGCGATCAGGATCACGCCTTCGTTGGATTCGAAGCCGTCCATCTCCACCAGCAACTGGTTGAGGGTCTGCTCGCGCTCGTCGTGTCCACCGCCCAGGCCGGCGCCGCGATGGCGGCCGACCGCGTCAATCTCATCGATGAAGATGATGCAGGGAGCATTCTTCTTGCCCTGCTCGAACAGGTCGCGGACGCGGCTGGCGCCCACGCCGACGAACATCTCGACAAAATCGGAGCCGGAGATGGAGAAGAACGGTACGTTGGCTTCGCCGGCGACCGCGCGCGCCAGCAGCGTCTTGCCGGTTCCAGGAGGTCCGACCAGCAATACGCCCTTGGGAATGCGTCCGCCGAGCTTCTGAAACTTTTGCGCTTCGCGCAGGAATTCGATGATCTCGCGCAGTTCTTCCTTGGCTTCGTCCACACCGGCCACGTCCTTGAACGTGACCTTCTTCTGCTGCATGGAGAGCAGCCGGGCGCGCGACTTGCCGAAGGACAGCGCCTTGTTACCGCCAGTCTGCATCTGGCGGATCATGATGAACCACAACGCGCCCAGCAGGATCAGCGGCGCCAGGTTCAGCAGCCACGTCGGCCAGCTTCCACTCTGCACGTCTTTGACGGTGATGTTGACGCCCTTCGCCTGAAGGGTTTTGAACATGTCGGGATAGTTGGCAGGAACCGTGGTGTGGAACCCGATCTTGTCGTTGCGGTTCTTCCCCTGGACCTCGGTGCCCATGATCGTGACTTCCTGGACGTTGCCCTGGTCCACTTGGGACATAAATTCGGAGAAATTGATCTCCTTGGGTTTGGTCCCCGTCCCCCCCGCCTTCACCACCTGCCACAGCAAAACGCCGGACAGAACGATTACCAGCCAGAACACCACCGTCTTAACCGTTGAATTCACTCAGAGACTCCTCTACGCGCCCGGGGTGAAAACGAGGCGCAAACCGGCACACCCTGACAATTAGATGCTGCGCCCCACCAACCGAACCGGGTTTTTGCCGCCTTTGTAGAACCGTACAACCATTGTAACGTGCTCCTGCCTGGAATGGCGGTTGCGGTAAAACTAAATTGCGGTTCACTTTCGTAACTTCAGGAGCGATTCGGTTCCACCGGCAGCAGAACTTCTTCCAGCAACAGCGCCTGTGGAGCCGATTCCCGTGCCTGGAACCGTTCCGGAGCGGCAAAGCCGGGAACCCAAACGATAACTTCGCCATAGGTCACCACCGGCCAGTACGGCTTCTGCTCTCGTGGGATGTGCGGCGACTGCAGCAATTCCTTCAGCTTCTTCGCCTCTTTTGTATGCGCCGGCCAGTAGCAGTCTCCGGCGCGCCAGTTGCGCACAGAAAGGCCCCTCAAGGCCGAATCGAGCACGACGGCCCTTACGTAAGGACCTTTCTCGCGCCCGCCGCACCCCAGGTCACGCGTCAAGGAAGCGCGGATTTTGCGTCCTGCGACTTCACACTCCCCGGGGACATCCAGCGCCAGCGTGTAACAAGGGCCTTCCGTGATTGGACGCCGATGGCGGAACCAAAGTTCCCGCTCCCGGCGAACCGCTTCGTATCCATTGGGAAGCTCGACAACCCGTTCGGCGCGCCTGGCCTCCTCTGCCGCCAATCTCCGCACCGCTTCCACATGGCGAAATTCCAAGTGAACGTCCGGCCCTTCCGCCATCATGCGAATCAAACGGCGCTGCAGTGCGACCGGCTTGGAGAGGAGCACATCCACCCACATTTTCGAGGGAACGGAAAGTCCGGGTTGTGCGCTGCGCGGCGCCCACAAGTCTGGTTGCGCGCTGGTCTGCTCATGCCACCAGTTTTCTTCTTCTCGCGCGATCTCAGCTGTTTCGCTCAGGACCTGCTCCAGATTCGGATTAAGCTGCCGAAGCAGCGGAAGAATTTCGTGTCTCACCCGGTTCCGGGTGAAGCCGGTATCCGCGTTGCTGGCGTCCTCGCGCCAGGTTTGTCCAAGCTGCTGCAAGTAGAGGCGAAGTTCCTCGCGTCCAACCTCTAACAACGGCCGAACGATGCGTGGGGCAGGCGGCGGAGCCGGCACCGACGAAACCGCGGTTGGCGGATCGCCGGTCTTGCGGACGCTTGACGTGACCGACGCGCTAATCCAGCCACCTGCACCGGGATAAATGCCCGCCAGACCCTTGGTTCCCGAGCCGCGCAAGAAGCGCATGAGCACCGTCTCGGCCTGATCATCGAGGGTGTGGGCGGTGGCGACACGATGCACGGTGCTGCCGCCGGTGAGGCGATCGAAAAAACCGTAGCGCAACTTGCGCGCCGCCGCCTCCAACGACATCTTGTGGTCGCGCGCGAAAGCAGGGGTGTCGCCGGAATCGGAATGCAACTCGAGGTCGAAGGCTCTTGCCAATTCGCGCACGAACTGCTCGTCGGCGTCGGCTTCCGCACCTCGAATCTTGTGATGGAAGTGCACGACCGAGAGGACGATGCCGAGTTCCGCCCGCGCTTCCAGCAGCAGCCGCAGCAGCCCTACCGAATCAGCCCCGCCCGACACCGCCACCCCGACCCGGTCTCCAGGCTGCATCAGTCCGTGCCTGCGGACGTAGTTGAGCATGCGCTGCAGCACGCTGCCATGGTACTGCAGCCTTGGTGGCCGGTTGCCAGTTATCGGTCGTCTGTCAGCGGCAACCAGGGGAGAACCGGCAACTGTCTTCGCCTACCAGATTGACAGCTGGACGTTGTCCACCCACTCGTGCAGGGGTGTGCCGGAGACGTCCTGGTCAAGCTGGAACTGTACGCCGACGCTGTCATCCCAGCCTGCCCAGTTGGTGTCAAAGGTGAGGTCGAAGGTATGGACATTGCCATCCACCACCAGCACGCCATAGTGATATTGCGAGTCCCAGCGCTCCACGTACCACTGGATGTGGTGCCAGGTATCGGGCGTGAAGCGCGGGCAACCCGCCCCGGTCCCCACCCAGCGAAAATTCTTGCTGTCCCAAACGTCCCAAACGCCGGATTCGAAATTGCATTGGCTTCCCATCATGAACTCGCGCCCGCCGATGGACTGCCACATGTCGTATTCTGCGGTGTGGGCGTGAGCGGCAGAGGTGCCGTCGAATCGCACCCAGAAATCCCACAGGAAGTGCGAAGCCCAGCTCTGTCCCGGTTGAACCTTCTCGTACCAGAGCGCATTCGACCATGCGCTACCGCCGATAAAAAACTCGCGGCTGCTCCCGCTCATCGAGGGCGAACCCTGGTTCGCGGCCGACCAGAAATTGCTGGTGGTGGAAGCCCCTCCCGCACAATCGCTGCAGCTTTGCCATCCACTCCGGTTTTGAATCGAGCCCCACACACTGGCGTTCCCCGGCACGTTGGGCAGGGGTCCCGCCGGAGGCGCGGGGGGAGCAGGGGATGGAGCCGGCGATGAACCCGAGGCGGTTACCCCGCTGGATGCGCTGGCAGCCTGGGAAACCATTGCCTGGCCTCCGGTCACGGTGATGTTCATGGTGGCCGAGGTGCCGAAGCCGCCGTTGCCCTGGTCCCATGCGCGTACATACATGCTGTGGCTTCCATTGCTCACCGGCACTGAAACCGACAGCGAGGTCGAATTGGAATTTCCTTGAAAGGCAGGATTGTCGTCCACATAGACGATCCAGCCCGAAATTCCGTTGGGGCTGGACGCGGTTGCCTGCACGGAAATTGGTGTGGTTGCACTGCCGACCTGCGGCGACTGCAGTGTGACTTGCGTGGTGGTCGCCTTGGCTGTCGCGGTCGACGCCATGGAGGCGCTGTTGGATGACCGCGATCCTCCACCTCCGCAGCCGGTGAAAATGGCAAAGGCAATGAGTGCAATGGATAAAGAGTTTTTTGCCATGCTCCTCCTGGAAAACGTCTGGAACATGGCAAGCTAAAGGGAGATAACGGCCGCGCCAATCGGAGTACCGCCTTATGGCGTCTGCGTCCTCTACCCTAGGCGACCTCGGGAAACTACTCGGACTAGAGGAGTTCCCCGAATCCAGGGTCCCTTCGACTCGGGCTGACGCCGTCGCGGAACGGCTTGTCGGCCTTGAAGGGGCTCGGGTAATTTGTTTGGACGCTGACCCACGGCTGACGCCGCGGGCGCACCAGGAGTCAAAAAGCGGATAGGAATGCCTGTCAATTGTTGCGTGGTGGGAGGCGCTGTAAGGGGTCCTTCGACTCGGGCGTGCGCCCTCGCTCAGGATGACATTGCTCTTAAGTTTAAGTGCACCTCGGGCTGCATGTAACTCATTTTGAAAAGCTTGTGACTCGATTTAGAAGACCGTGGAATGCGAAACTTGATTTCGGGCGGGTTGGAGGCAGCCCCGGCGTGGCGCCGGGGCCTGGTTGTTGGTGTTGGGGCGTTCAAATGCCGACCGCGTAATCTCCTTCGGTCGTCTCTCGCGGCTGGACTCCCTGGTAGCGATAGGGACTACGCAGCGATCCGTAGCGCTGCCAGCGCAACTTGCGTCCCAGGAGCAGCCCGCCGACGATGACGCCCCCGGCAATCAGCGCTGCCGCAAAAGCGCGTCCGGGGTACAGCGCGATCGGCTGTGCCACCCGGCTTGCCGTGTGCGCCAGGCGTCCCGGCATGCCCAGCTCGCGCCGGAAGTCCTCGATTGCCTTGTCGCCGCCGCGGTCCAGGGCGCGATGCGCGTGGAAGAGAGCGTACGCGATGGGCATGGAGGTGTCCTCTCCGCCGCGCACGATGGCGTGATCGCTGTCGCGTTCCTCCTGTCGTTTGAGCAGCTCGTCGAGTGCGTCCTCCAGGACGCTGGCGCGCGTCCACAGGGAGCGGAATGCCACCCGGCCGGACTTGTCGATGATGTAAGTCGGATTCGGCAGCGAGCCATATTTGCGGTGAATCTTGCCGTTGAGTTCGTCCACGAGGATTGGAATATCAACCTTTTCTTGCGTGGCGAACTGCTCGGCGGCGGCGCGTTTGTCGTCGCCGGTTTGGTGACGTCCCAGCTTCTCGCCGGGATGCGCTTCGCGCACGTACACGAACAAGAACTCCACGTCGCGGTCCGCGTAGTCGTCGTAGAGATCGTTCAAGCCGCCGATGGAAGCGGCGGTAAAGGGGCAAGTGGCGGAGCCGAAGGTCAGCACCACGTTCTTCTCGCCTTCAAAGTCGCTGAGGCGGAACTTCCCCCCATCGAGAGTTCGGCCTTCGAAGCCGGGAGCGCGGTCGCCAGGCTCCGGGCCGCTGCCGAACTTCGTTTTCACGGCGGCTTTGATCAGGAGGTCTCTGGTGAAGGTGTTGTAGTTGTAGCGTTTGAGTCCAAACATGGGGAAGCCTCCTTAGCTGGGCGGGGACCGGACACCTCTCTAGATGCCGGGATTTCTTCCCCGCGTTACCCAAGGCCAGGATGTTTTCTGTGGAGCAGTTTAGTGAAGTTGGGTACCGCCCAGGCTGACCTGAATTCCCCAGTTGACCGAATTCACGATTGTTTAATTTTCCCGCACTTGCCCGCCCTCCGGCAGGCAATTAAAATTCGTAGGTTTGCGGTTCACTCAGGAATTATCCCAGAGAGGAGAGCTCATGGCAGCTCTTGAAGTGGGGGCCCGCGCGCCCGATTTCGATGTCCCGGCGTGCACCGGCGAAGAGAAGCACCGCCTCAAACTCGGTGAGTTCCGGGGAAAGAAGAACATCGTGCTCGCCTTTCACCCGTTGAACTTCACCCCGGCTTGAGCGGCGCAAACGTCGGCGTACGAGGCAGATCGCGATAAGTTCGCCGGCTTTGATGCCCAGGTCGTGGGCATGAGCATTGATTCGGTTTTCAGTCATATCGCTTGGCAGAAGTATGAAGTGGGCAAGCTCAGCTACCCGCTGGGGAGCGACTTCTGGCCCCACGGGGAGGTCGCTCAACGGTATGGGGTGCTGCGCGAGGGTAGTCCGATCCCGGGCATCAGCGAGCGCGCCGTGTTCCTGATTGATAAAGAGGGAGTCATCCGTTTTTCCAAGTTGTACGAGCTGGGCGAGGTGCCGGAAAACGAAGACGTGTTCGAAGTCCTGCGCGAGATGACAAAAACGAGGGCAATTTCTTAAATCGCAGCGGCCCGGCCTTTCATCTGTAATCAACTGCTTCCGGAAACCGGAAGCTCCGGTTTCCGCAACCACGGTATTTATCCGGCTCCGGCAGCGCCGGGGCAGCCCGCATTCGTTGTTCAACCAACCAGCCGCCGCAGCACGAGCGTGCTCGGCCCTTTGCCGATGAAAGCAGGAGGAATGGAATGGCACCAACCGATACTGTGAAGCCGGGGGACGTTACCCAGCGCGTGGGAGTGGAAGTGATCCGCAAACGTGGCGTGGACGTCGAGAAGCTGATCAAAATGCTGATCGCCAATGCCGCCGCCGAATTTGCCAGCACCTACTATTACTACACAATTCTCCGCATGCACCTGGCGGGACACGAAGATTACAAGGAAATCTGCGAGGACGCCCGCCTGGAAGACCGCGCCCATTGGGAGCTGATCGTTCCTCGCATTTATGAACTGGGCGGCGAACTGCCCAACGACCTGCCCGCCTTTCACAACCAGGCCGGTTGCGCCGCGGCCAAGCTGCCCAATCCGCCCACTGCGGCCAATATCCTGCAGTTGCTGCTGGAATCGGAGCGCTGCGCCATCCGCAGCTGGATCGAGGTCTGCGACATGACCTTCGGCAAGGACCCGCGCACCTACGACATGGCCGCGCGCATCCTGAACGAGGAAATCGAGCACGAGGCCTGGTTCATCGAGTTGCTGGCTTTCGAACGCGACAAGAAGTCGGTGCCCAGCGGACACTTCCGCCGCGGTGAACCCGGACACGCGCCCTACAGCAAGAATGCGTCGTTCTACATTGGAAGCTAACCAGATTGCAGAATTGTTGAATGGCCGAATTGCCGAATCTTTCACGGCAATTCGGCTTTGTTTTTCGATTCTGCCATTCCGCAATTCCTCAGTTTGACAATTACAATCTTGCACGTGGTCGAAAGCACGCATTTCTATCGGGTTACGCTGGTCACTCCCAACGGCGAATTGTCACTCTGGGTGCGGGAGGACGAGCACATCTGGGACGCCGCCGCCGCCGCCGGCATCAAGCTTCCCGCCATCTGCCACCAGGGACGCTGCCTTACCTGCGCCGGGCGTCTTGACGGCCCCGGCGAAGTCGATCAATCCGATTCCAATGCCTACTTTCCGACCGACCGCCAGGCCGGCTTCGTGCTGCTCTGCACCGGCAAGCCCCGCTCCGACCTGCGCATCCTGACCGACCAGGCCGACGCCATGCGCCAACACCGCATCTCCCTGAAGCAACCGGCGCCGTATTCGTGAATGCTGATGGGCCGAATCTGGGAAGAGCCACAGAGGTCGCAGAGAGAAGGGTTTTGCGAGTTGCCAAAACGCCCGCGGCAAATCGCCGGATCAGCAAGACACCCAATCGGAAAATCAGCAAGTTTGCTACAATCCCGCGTCACACTAGCGCCAATCACTCCGGAGACTTTTCCCATGAGCGCTGCGTCCGCCCCTGTGAGCCCACCGCCGTTGTCCGAAGCCGCGCGCGTCATTAACACCTTCGTCGCGCCCAGCAGTACCTTTGCCGACATCCGGCGCAACCAGAGCTGGTGGGTGCCCTGGGTGCTGTCGTCGCTTGCCGCCCTCGCGTTCGTGTTTGTCATGGCCCAGAAGATCGGCTTTGAGCAGATCGTGCGCAATGAACTTGCCAAGAAGCCGGCGCAGATGGAGCAACTGGAGAAACTCTCGCCTGAGGACCGTGCCCGCCGCATGGAAATAGGCGCCAAGGTCACTTCTTATTTTTCCTACGGCACGCCGCTGCTCCAACTCGTGGGAGCTCTGATCATAGCTGGTGTATTCCTGGTGATTTTTAACTTCGGCATGGGCGCGGAGATTGGGTACAAGCAATCGCTGGCGGTTACGATGTACAGCTATCTACCCTTCCTTCTCAGCACCGTGTTGGCAATTGTTTCGCTGACTGTGGGAGTCGATCCGGAAGGCTTCAATGTCAGGAATCCGGTCGCGACCAATCCCGCGTATTTCATGAACCCGCTGGAACACAAGTTTCTCTACGGCATTCTTTCAGCCGTGGACGTGTTCTCCCTGTGGGTGGTTGTGCTGCTGGGGATTGGCTATTCTTCTGTCAGCAAAGTGAAGCGCTCCACCGCCATCGTCACCGTGCTCGCTGTCTTCCTGATTTACAAGATTGTTGGGTCCGCCATCGCCGCAATGTAAAGCAGTTGTAACCGGGAAGCCGAGATTCCGGGAGGATAACTAGCTGGCGCCGATCCCCTGCAGGGCGCGGGCGATCTCCTGGTCCTGCTCGGGAAAAATTGTCCGGAAATCCAGCAACACCCGTCCTTCCTCAACTCGCGCAATGATCGCCGGGTCATTCGCTCTCAGCCGCGCGGCGAATTCGTCCGCGCTCCAGCCTTCGCGGGTTAGCGCCAGCAACTTCGTCGACAGCGTGGCGCCCGGCGCCGCACCGCCGCCGATCACCGACTCGCCGGCGATCACCTCTCCGCGAATGGGAAGGTGCAGATTCTTCGCTATCGTCTCGGCGCGCCGGCCAATCTCCTCCGCCGGCAGGCGCATCATGCGCAGCGCGGGTATGGCGTCGTGGTCCTGGCGCACGTAGGAAAGCAGCGTTGCCTCGAGCGCGGCATAGATGAGCTTGTCCACGCGAAGCGCGCGGAACACAGGGTTGGAGCGAATGCGAGTGATCATCTCGCGCCGCCCGCTGAGCATACCTGCTTGCGGTCCTCCCAGCAGCTTGTCGCCGCTGTAGGTGACCACGTCCACGCCCGCGCGCAGGCTGTCACCGACTACCGGCTCGCTGCCGATGCCGATGGTCCTCAAATCCAGAAGGGCGCCGCTGCCCAGGTCTTCGACGATGGGTAAACCGCGCTGGTGTGCCAGCAACACCAGTTCTTCGAGCGGCGGCTGTTCGGTGAAGCCGACAATCTGAAAGTTCGACCGGTGCACGCGCAGGATCAGCCGCGTGCGCTCGGTGATGGCGCGCTCGTAATCGGCCAGCCGGGTGCGGTTGGTGGTGCCAACCTCGCGCAGCGCCGCGCCCGACTTCGTCATCACGTCAGGAATGCGGAAGGAGCCTCCGATCTCCACCAGCTCTCCGCGCGACACCACCACCTCCCCGCCTTCGGCCAGCGTATTCAGCGCCAGCAGCACCGCGGCCGCGTTGTTGTTCACCACCACGGTGGCGACATCGTCGGAATACTCGCTGAACAAACGCGCGAACAGCCGGTCCACGTGGACGTCGCGCTTGCCGCGCTCGCCGGAATCGACTTCGAATTCGAGGTTGGAATATAACTCCGCAACCTGGCGCGCGTGCTCCAGCGCAGCCCGGCCCAGCGGCGCCCGACCCAGGTTCGTGTGCAACACGACCCCGGTGGCATTGATCACCGGCCGCAGGGACGGTTCCAGGGTTCGACGCAGCTCGCGTTGCACCGCGTCCGGAAGCCCGCCGATCGCCACCTCGATTCCTGGCTCGTTCATGCTTCCGGAGCTGATTTCCGCGCGCAGCCGCTCGAGCACGGTCCGCGCCGCGTCGAGCGTGGCCGCGCGGCCTTCCCGCTCCACCATGCGCGTCATTTCCGGCGTCCGCAGCAGCTCGTCCAGGGAGGGCAGCTTGCGGAACAATTGAGGGTTCCGACTTTCGACTTTCGAGTTCTTAGCCATGGCCCGTCGAGATTATTGCACCACCGGGACTACGAGGCACCGGGAAACATCGACCAGCCAGTAACGCGCTTTTTGAAGTTTCACGGTGATCTCTGTGCCAGCCTGGCGAATATTTCGTATAGTAACGGCGCTTGGTTCTGCCCGAACGAAAACTTATCTCACGCATCGCCCGTGCGGCCAGAACGCGTTCCCATGCGCTGGTGCGCGGTATCGGTGACGATTGCGCCGTCCTGCGCCCGCCCCGCGGCCATGAAATCCTGGTCACCACCGACTTCAGCCTGGAGAACGTTCATTTCCGACGCGACTGGCATCCGGCTGACTCCGCCGGCCATCGCTGCCTGACGCGCGGCCTGAGCGACATAGCAGCCATGGGTGGCGATCCCCTTGCCGTCTTTCTGTCGTTTGCCTTACCAGTTGACCTCCCGCAGCGCTGGGCCGACGGATTCCTGCGCGGCCTGCTGAAACTCGCCGCCAAGTTCAAGCTGCCGCTGGCAGGCGGAGACATCGCGCAATCGCCAGGCGGCGGCGTGCTCGCCGATATCATTGTCATCGGCTCGGCGCCGCGAGGACAAGCGCTGTTGCGATCGGGGGCAAGACCCGGTGACGCCATCTACGTCACCGGCGTTTTGGGGAGATCCGCAGCTGTGATCCAGCAACTGCGGCGCGGCAGGAAACTTCGCGTGGCGCAGAACCGCGCCTATTTTTATCCCGAGCCCAGGATTGCTGTTGGCCGCGCTCTGCGCCGGTTCGCAACCGCCGCGATCGATCTGAGCGACGGCCTTTCCACCGACCTTTCCCATATCTGCGAAGAAAGCGGCGTCGGCGCCGTGCTCTATGCCGAGAGCGTGCCGGTTGCGAAAGGCGCCTCGCTGGAACTCGCGCTCCACGGTGGCGAAGACTACGAGTTGCTTTTCACCGCCGCGCCGCGCACCCGCATCGCCGACCAGATTGCCGGCATTCGCGTCACGCGTATCGGTGAGATTATTCGCGGGAATCGGGCCTTCCTCGCCGACCGCCAAGGCCGCCGCCGCCCCCTGCCCGCCCGCGGCTGGGAACACTTCCGCTGAAGCCTGCCGTTTTGTTGAGTCCGAGCCGATTTCCACTCAAGCCAGACGAAGCTTGAGTGGGGCACCGAACTCGTTGCCCCTGACCACTGGCTGACGTTATCCCCGCATCCAACTCGGGAGCGCGATCGAAAGGAGAGCACCCATGCGCACAGTCGGACGTCTTATGCTGGGCGGATTCTTCATTATGAGCGGCATTAGCCACTTCAAGAAGACGAAGGACCTGGCTGGCTACGCCGCCGCGAAGGGTGTTCCGCAACCTGAGGTGGCGGTGCAGGTGTCGGGCGCGATGATGCTGCTCGGGGGCACCATGCTGGCCATTGGGTTAAAGCCGAAGTTCGGCGCCCTGCTGATCGCGGGATTTCTCGGCGGCGTCTCTCCCGTGATGCACAACTTCTGGGCAATCGAGGATCCCGCCCAGAAGATGAACGACGAAATCAATTTCATGAAGAACATGGCCCTGCTGGGAGCGGCGCTGGCGATCGCAGGCGCCGAAGAGAAGATCAAGGAAGTAAAGTCCGAACGCGAGAAACCACGGGAGCGTTCGCGGGCGCGCGGCTTGCTTCGCAAAAAGGCAGCCTGACGCGCAGATTCGCCTGCCAGCAAGCAACAGGCCCCTGGCTCAGGTGGAGCGGCGGAATTTATTCCGCTGATCACGACGGAATGTATTCCGTTGCTGCGTAACTGACATCCTCTTTGCCACTTTGCCCAGACCGACGGCGGGGATAGAGTACGGGAATGCGGAGAATCTCCGTCCCGGTTCTTGTCCTCTGCGCCGCCGGCGCCCTGCATTGGTTTGCAAGCGCGCAACAAACGCCCGCAGTCCAATCCATGGCTGCCTCCGAAGCGCAACAAATCTGTACCCGCGAATTTGGCGAGCAATTCAAGCTGGATCCGAAATTTGCGCCCATCACCGCAGACCTGGATGGCGATGGCCAGGAGGACCTGGTGCTGGTGGCAACAGCGAAAAATCCGCTCAGCGGCGAGATGGACTATCACTACCGCGCCATTGATCCTTACGACGGGTACTTCGGTTGGAGCAATGCGAAGGACACCTTGCAGTTCTCCGCTACCAACGCCGGCACAACCCGCTACGTGCTGGTGGTGCACAGCTGGCGGACGCCTAAGGACAAGTTTGTAATCGTCAATCTCCCCTTCGACAGTCTCAGCGCCGGGCGCATGCCCATCAAGAGAAAAAAGACGACCGTGAATACCATCCACGCAGTTGAGTATGGCGGCCTGGGCGCCGACGTCTACTGGGACGGCAAGAAGTACCGTTGGGAACCCACCTCCAGCGGCCAGGACTGAGGGCGCCGGGAAGCGACCATCGCAAAACCCGCATTTCTCTGCTTGGCGCCACGGCCTGCGTCTATAATTCGCAGGCCATGAACCTGGAACAAAAACTGGAAGAGCTGAAGAAACGCGATCACCTCGCCGAGCAAGGCGGCGGCGAGCAGCGCCGCGCCAAGATGCACAAGGAAGGCAAGATGAATGCGCGCGAGCGCATTGCCTTCCTCCTCGATGAGGGCACCTTCGAAGAGACGGACAAGCTCGTCACCCATCAGTGCCACGATTTCGGCATGCAGGAGCAGAAGTATTACGGCGACGGATTCGTTACCGGGTTCGGCCGCATCGAGGGACGCCTTGTCTTCGTCTTCGCGCAAGACTTCACCGTGTTCGGCGGATCGCTTTCCCTCGCCAATGCCAACAAGATCGTCAAGATCATGGACCAGGCCATGAGGGTGGGCGCTCCCGTGATCGGGCTCAATGACTCCGGCGGCGCGCGCATCCAGGAAGGGGTGATGTCGCTGGCCGGTTATGCCGACATCTTTCTGCGCAATACGCTGGCCAGCGGGGTCATCCCGCAGATCTCGGCCATCATGGGACCCTGCGCAGGCGGCGCCGTGTACTCGCCCGCCATCACTGACTTCACCCTGATGGTGGACAAGACTTCCTACATGTTCATCACCGGGCCTGACGTCATCAAGACCGTCACCCATGAAGAGGTCAGCAAGGAAGAACTGGGCGGCGCCATGACCCACAACGCCACCTCCGGGGTGGCGCACTTCATGGCGCACGACGATGCCGAGTGCCTGAGCATGGTCCGGGAACTGCTCAGCTTCGTCCCGTCCAATAATTTGGAAGACCCGCCGCGCCGCGACTGCACCGACTCGATGGACCGCGCCGACGCCGGTCTCGACAAGCTTGTCCCCGCCGAATCCAACCAGCCTTATGACATCAAGGACGCGATCAACGCCGTGATCGATGACGGCTACTTCTTCGAGGTGCAGGAGCACTATGCGAAAAACATCGTCATCGGCTTCGCGCGCCTGAACGGACGCCCGGTGGGCGTGGTGGCAAATCAACCGGCATTTCTTGCCGGCGTGCTGGATATCGCCAGTTCCATCAAGGGGGCGCGCTTCGTGCGCTTCTGCGATTGCTTCAATATCCCGCTGATCACCTTTGAAGACGTTCCCGGGTTTCTGCCGGGCGTGAACCAGGAGCACGGCGGCATCATCGTGCACGGCGCCAAACTGCTCTATGCTTTTGCCGAGGCAACCGTGCCGAAGATCACGGTGATTACGCGCAAGGCTTACGGCGGCGCGTACTGCGTCATGGCATCGAAACACATCCGGGCGGATGTGAACTACGCCTGGCCGACCGCCGAGATCGCGGTCATGGGGCCGGAAGGGGCAGTCGACATTGTTTACAAGCGGGAACTCGACAAGGCGCAAGACCGTGACGCCACGCGGCAGGCCAAGATCAACGAGTTCCGCGAAAAATATTCCAACCCGTATGTTGCGGCCGAGCGCGGCTACATTGACGCCGTCATCCAGCCGCGGGAGACGCGCAAAAAGCTGATCCAGGCGCTGGAGATGCTGCAGACCAAGCGCGACAAGAACCCGCCCAAGAAGCACGGGAATATACCGCTATAGGGCGGCTATTCCGGCTTGGCTCCTAATTGTTTCAGCTTCTGTTCGCAGCTGGCCTTGATACCGTCGCGGATCCGTTGTGGCGTGGTGGTATCGGTCTTGAGCATTTCGAGCGCGCGCTTGACATTGGCGAGCGCCAGGTCTTTCTGGCCGTTGGCCAGGTACGCGTCGGATAAGCTGTCGTAGACGTTGGCGGAGTGGGGATACGCTTCGGCATTGAGCTTGAGGATTTCGACGGCGCCGCCGTTGTCGCCCGCCTGCATGTGCTCATAGCCCATGATGTTCACCACGTCTTCCGGGAACAGTGTTGCTTTGTTGTCTTTTTTTCGCGCTTCCGCCAGCATGGCGGAAACCTTGGCGGCGCCTCCCGGTTCTTCGAGCAGGGTGAAAAACTGGATCGACTTCGGCAGCGCGGGTTTCTCCTTCGAAACCGGCGCCTGCCCGGGCGTCCTGATTAGCGTGGTCACGAACCAATCCCTGATCACGGTTTCAAACTCGGGGTGCACCTTGAAGATTTCCGCCCCATGACCGCCGTCGGGATAGCGCACAAGCTTCTTGCTGGGACTAGGCGTGAGCGCATACTGCCACTGCGTATTCAGCGGCGATGGCGGGAATTCATCATCGTCAGCGTAACCGTAGAGGATGGGCAGGCTGGTGTGGCGCAGGAAGTTGCGGCCATCAAGATCGGTGGGACCAGCGAGGAGCACGAGCGACTTGACCTCAGGATGACGGCGCGCGGCCTGCACCGAGTTGTTGACCCCACAACTGGCGCCGGCGAGTCCAATGATGTCGCGCTTCACGTCCGGTTGAGAGACCAGGTACTGGAACGCGGCATCGACGTCGGCAGGCCACTTCCGCGCCGAGGCTTGCGCCTCTTCCGGTGCCAGCTGGTCGAGGGGCTTGCCTTCGCTCTCGCCAAAGTTGCGCAAATCGAACGTCAGCACGTTCAAGCCCGATGCGGCGAGTTGCCGAGCCAGGCTGTCCCATATTTTGCGGTCTTTATTGCACTGGTGCAGCAGCAGGACTCCGGGACCGGGATTGGCGGGGGAGAAGAACGTCGCCTTCAGCCTGGTTCCATCGGCGGAGGTCAGGTCCACGACGCGGTCGGCTGATTTCGTTTGCCCGAGGCAAGAGAGTGCAAGCAGAAAAACAGCAGGAATGTACGATATCCGGCGGGTCATACGGGCGCCTCCTTGAGGCGAGCGGAATCATACACGCAAGGCAGGGGATTCCGGATTCGTATCGGTAGTGGGACAGTCGGAAAATCCCGCGCTAGGCGGTTGCGGCCTGGCCGCCCAGGGGCAGGAAGTACTGCGTCCCACGCACCGGCTCGCTGACTTTCCGCAGCAGCTCCTGCAAGTCCTCGTTGCGATCCACGAAATCGATGTCGCTGGTGTTGACGATCAGCAGATCGCTGGCGGTGTAGTGAAAGAAGAAGTGCTCGTAGGCCTTGGCGACCTCTTCCAGGTAATCGTCGTTGATGGATGCCTCCGCCGTCGCACCCTTCTTGCGCAGGCGCTTCTTGAGCACCTCGGGCGTTGCCTGGAGGTAGATGACCAGGTCGGGAGTCGGGAGCTGCTCGCGAAATTCGCCGTAATAGCGGTTGTAGATATCCAGCTCGGGATCGGTCAGGTTGAGGCAGGCGAAGAGCTTGTCCTTTTCGAAGATGTAGTCGGCGACCACGATGCGCCGCGACTTCGGCCCGACGTCGAGCGCCTTGAGCTGCTCGAAGCGCCGCACCAGAAAGGCCATCTGGGCCTGGAAGGCCGCGCCGCGCTCGCCGTCATAAAAAGCGCGCAGAAACGGATTGTCCTCGGCCTCGGAGATGCGTTGCGCGTGCAGGCGCTCGGCGAGCACCTCTGCCAGCGTGCTCTTGCCGACTCGTATGGGACCTTCGATTGCGATGTATCGGGGTAGCTCGAAAAGATTGGCCATGGTGCCGGGTCGTCGTCCTGGGAACTGGGCGCAGCATAACGCGCAAAGTTGCGGGAAGCAATTGCGGATTCAGTAAACAAATTGCGAAATTGCCGAACCGCGGTATTGCAAAATTGAAATCCGGCAATTCAGCGGTTCTGCAATTCAGCAATTTACTCCCAACCTTTACAATGCAAACGGATGATCTGGCCACTCATTGCCGGCGGGGCTGCCGTTGTGGCTGCCGGTTACAACACCATGGCGCCGCGCTCGCAGCTTTACGGCCGCACCTTCATCGGCGAGCCGCCCCCGTCGCGCCGGCTGGCCTTGACCTTCGATGATGGCCCCAACGACCCGCACACGCAACGCCTGCTCGAGGTGCTCGCCCGGCGCCAGGTCCTGGCCACTTTTTTCATGCTCGGCAGCTACGTCCGGCAGCGGCCCGAGATCGCGCGCGCCGTTGCCGCCGCCGGACACGTCATCGGGAACCACACTACGACCCATCCCAACCTGATCTTCCGCCGCGAACGGGAAATCCGTGCGGAGCTGGAAAGCTGCGAGCGCGCCTTCGACGAAGCCGGTGTTGCGCACGCTCATCTGTTTCGTCCGCCGCACGGCGGACGCACCCCGGCGGTGTTGCGCACCGCGCGCCGCATGGGCCTGGAACCGGTGATGTGGGGGGTGAGCGGCTGGGATTGGAATCCGTACCCGCCGGAGAAGATTGCGAAGCTGGTGAGCAAACAGGTGCTGGGAGGGGACGTCATCCTGCTGCATGACGGCAGTCACAAGCAATTCGGCGCCGATCGTTCGGCTACGGTGCGGGCGACGGAGCTGATGCTGGAGCGCTTCCTCGGCGAGGGGTTTGAGTTCGTCACTGTCCCGGAGATGATGAACGGAATGAAGATTTAAGAGAATTCAGATCCCGGCTACTCATTCGCCTTCAGCTTCCTGGATTTTTCTTCCACGCCGCGGGCCAGCTTTTCCTTGTGCGCCCTCATGCCCTTGGCAATTTCCGGATCGCTGATAGCCAGCATTTGTGCGGCAAGAATGCCGGCGTTGATGGCGCCCGGCTTTCCAACCGCCACCGTCGCGACGGGAATTCCCGCCGGCATCTGCACCGTGGCCAGCAGCGAATCCAGGCCGCCGAGGGAGGTGGAAGGAATGGGCACGCCGATCACGGGCAAGGTGGTTTCGGCGGCGATGACACCGGCCAGATGCGCCGCCCCGCCTGCGCCTGCAATGATCACCTTGATGCCGCGTCCGGCGGCGTTGCGCGCGAACTCGCTGGTGCGCGCCGGTGAGCGGTGCGCCGAGGTGACGTCCATTTCGTAGGCGATGCCGAACTCCTCCAGCGCCTTGCCGGCTTCGCGCATGATTTCCAGGTCGGAGTCGCTGCCCATCACGATGGCGACCACTGGTTCCTTTTCCTTGCTCATGCTGTGCGCCTCTTGCTTCGCGATGCCTTCGATGCCGAATGACCGCCGGGGTTTTGCTGCATGCGCCGGCACTGTTGGCACCGGCGCGCCAGTTCGGCCAGGTTCGCGCGCCGGTGGATGCGGCCGCCGCGTACGGGGAGAAAATTCGGCAGCGGCGAGTCATGGCGATAGCCGCGCCGTTGCAACTCGCGAACCAACTGCTCGTGCCGCCGCGTTATATTGTGCGGCTCAAGCAGATTCTTCTCGAGGTACCCGCGCAAGTTGAGGCCGCGCCGGAAACCGGAGACGAACATGTGCAGTTCGACGTGTTCTCCGAGCAGGTGCTTGCGGCACATGAGGCGGGGGTTGACCATCCACATGCGCATCAGCCGCCGGCCTGTTTCAAGGCGCGCGCGCCGATGTCGGTTCGGTAATGCATGCCGTCGAAGCGGATCTTGGCGCAGGCGGCGTAAGCGCGATCGATGGCGAGACGCAAGTTACTGTCGCGGGCGCAGACGCTGAGCACTCGCCCGCCCGCGGTGTAATAGGCGCCATCGCGAAAGTTGGTTCCCGAATGAAAGATGACGACGTTTTCCATGGCCTCCGCTTCCTCGAGGCCGGAGATCCGCTTGCCGATTTCGAACTGGCCGGGGTAGCCACCGGACGCCAGTACGACCGCGACGGTGGAGTCATGAGACCACTTGAAGTCGCCGTCGCTGACGCGTCCCTCAATGGAGGCGATAAAGGCCCCCAGCAGGTCGCTGTCGAGGCGCATGACGGTCGGCTGCGTTTCGGGATCGCCGAAGCGCGCGTTGAACTCCAGAACCATCGGCCCGCGAGGGGTCATGATCAAGCCGCAGTAGAGGACGCCGCGGTATTCCGCGCCTTCCTCGCGCATGCCGGCAACCACCGGACGCGCGATGTGGTTCACCAGCCAGTCGCGCATCTGGTCGTCCACCAGTTCCGGCGTGGAATAGGCGCCCATGCCGCCGGTGTTGGGGCCGGTGTCGCCGTCGCCGACACGCTTGTGATCCTGCGCCGCGACCAGCGGGGTGACGCGCTCGCCGTCGCTGAGGACGAGGAAGGAAAGCTCGTCGCCTTCGAGGAATTCTTCCAGCACCACGCGCGCGCCGGCCTCGCCGACCATCTTGCCGGTCAGCATGTCGGTGGCAGCGGCGACGGCTTCCTCGCGATTGCGGGCGATGACGACGCCCTTGCCCGCTGCCAGGCCGTCTGCCTTGACCACGATGTGCCCGGTGAACTGGTCGAGGTTCTTGCGCACGTCGTCGGCAGAGTCGCAGATTGCGTACCGTGCCGTGGGAATGCGGTGGCGGTACATGAATTCCTTGGCAAAGCTCTTGCTGGATTCCAGGCGCGCGGCCGATGCGGTGGGCCCAAAGATGCGCAGGCCGCGACGGCGAAATTCGTCGACCACGCCGAGCGACAGCGGCCCCTCGGGACCAACCACGGTGAGATCGGGCTGGATGCGGTGCGCGGCCTCGAGCATGGAATCCAGGCTATGCAGGTCGGAAGCGACGCACTCGGCTGCGGCGCAGATACCGCCATTTCCGGGCGCGCAATAGACGCGTTCCACGCGATTTGACTGTCGCAGCTTCCAGACCAGCGCGTGTTCGCGCCCGCCGCTGCCGATGACCAGCACTTTCATGTGGCGCTCA
Organism: Terriglobales bacterium; assembly: GCA_035691485.1. Taxonomy (NCBI): domain Bacteria; kingdom Pseudomonadati; phylum Acidobacteriota; class Terriglobia; order Terriglobales; species Terriglobales bacterium. Next base: position 5,716 of record DASSIZ010000013.1, on the reverse strand, counting down.
GAGTACAGGTTTCACGTTTCACCTTTCAAGTTTCACGTTGCGAGCGGCCTCCACGCCGGTTTAGCCTCACAGTGACACCGCCTCATGAACACCCGTACCAATTCGGAGGTTACCCCCATCGCCGGGCACCGGTCGCTGGAGGAGGTGCACAGCTCGGTCGAGGTGCCGCACCACGAAGCGGGTTTTTGGGAGCAATGGCGGGCGTTCGTGGGACCGGCCATCCTGGTCAGTGTCGGTTACATGGATCCGGGCAATTGGGGAACCGACCTGCAAGGCGGCGCCCAGTACAAGTACGCGTTGCTATGGGTGGTCGGGCTGGCGAGCTTGATGGCGATCTTCATGCAGGTGATCGCGGCCCGGCTCGGTGTAGTGACGGGCAGGGACCTTGCCCAATGCTGCCGCGATTGGTACCCGGGTTGGACGAGATGGCCGAACTGGCTGGCAAGCGAGCTGGCGATTGCGGCTTGTGACCTGGCGGAAGTGCTGGGCAGTGCGGTAGCCCTGAACCTGTTGTTTCACATTCCGCTGTTATGGGCGGTGATCATCACCGGGCTGGACGTGCTGCTGCTGCTGGCATTGCAGCAGTTTGGAATTCGCACCATCGAGGCGGTGGTGGTGCTGCTGGTGACGACGATCGCGGTCTGCTACTTCATCGAATTGTTCATACTGCCGCAAACCCGGCCCAGTTTCCTGGAGATGGGCGGCGCGCTGCTGGCGCCGCGCTTGCGCGGAATGGGAATGCTGTATGTCGCCATCGGCATCATCGGCGCAACCGTGATGCCGCACAACCTTTACCTGCACTCCGCGCTGGTGCAGAGCCGGAGGTTCCAGAAGGATGAGTCCTCCATCCGCCGGGCGATCCAGTTCAACAACATTGATTCGGTGATTGCGTTGTCCATCGCGTTCTTTGTCAACGCGGCCATCCTGGTGCTGGCGGCGACTGTGTTCTACGGGAAACAAAGCGTGACGGTTTCGGGCGGGCAGATTGTCACCTTCAGCCCGGAGAGCGATTGGATTCGTGTCGCTCACCTGACGCTGGCGCCACTGCTCGGAACAGCAGCGGCAAGCACGCTGTTCGCGGTGGCGCTGCTGGCCAGCGGGCAGAGCAGCACGATCACCGGCACGCTGGCAGGACAGGTGGTGATGGAAGGCTTCATGCACTGGCGCATCAAGCCGTGGGTACGGCGCCTGATTACGCGCACGATTGCGATCCTGCCGGCGGTGATCATCATCGGGCTGCGCGGCAGCGGCAGCGTCACCGACCTGCTGATCCTCAGCCAGGTGGTGCTCGCCCTGCAACTCCCGTTCGCCATGTTTCCGCTGCTGCAGTTCACCAGTTCGAAGAAGCGCATGGGCAGGTGGAGGAATGGGCGAATGCTGATGATTGCGGGCTGGGGCAGCGCGATCCTGATCACCTGCATGGCGCTCTATGGATTGCCGGATTTGCTGAAAATGGCGTGGCAGGTAATCAGCGGCGGCTGACGATGACCAAGACCAACACCATGTACGAGACGATCCTGGTCACGCTGGATGGAACGCCGACCGACCGGGCGATCATCGAGCACGTGAAGCAGCTTGCCAAGCTGGCCGGCAGCCGGGTGGTGTTGCTTCATGTCGCCGACGGGTGGGCGGCCAGAACCTACGGGGCGGACGCCGTCAGCCGAGAAATCGCGGAAGATACCGCCTACCTGCAAACGGTTTTGGAAGATTTTCGAGGCGCCGGCATACCCACCGAGGCGGAACTGGCTTACGGCGATCCGGCCAAAGAAATCATCCGGTGGGTGGAGAACAGGGGATGCGACCTGGTGGCGATGAGCACGCACGGGCATCGCTTCCTCTCCGACCTGTTCAAAGGCGTGACCGCGACGCGCGTCCAGCACAGCATCAAGGTGCCGGTTCTCCTGTTACGGGCGAAATGAGGGTTCCGCACAAGAAGCCGTGGGGGGTGCCGACGTTGTTGCTGGCGCTGACAATGACAGTGGCGGCACAGCAGCCAAGCTCAGCGAAAGCGGATGCGGCAAGTCAGGCAGATGAGCCTGAGGCGAATCCAGCCAGGCCTACGGTTTCGACGCCGGCGACGCTGGTGCCGGCCGGATATTTCCAGTTTGAAAGCGGGTTCCTGGCGGCGTGGCATTCTCCCGAATTCTCTTCGCAGGCAAGCATTAACGAAGTGGTGAAGATCTCGGTGTCACCGCGAATCGAATTCCTGGCCTCGGCGACGCCTTTTGCCCATTCGAACCTGGCGCCCGCCAACGCAGCGGGCGACGTCTCGTTGGGCATGCAAGGTGTCGTTCACCATGGCGAGGGCACCCGACCGACGCTGGCGGTGAGTTATTTCGGGCGAGTTTACAGCGGAACCGCGCCAAATCTCGACATCGGCAGCGCAAGAAATACGGTGATCCTGCTGGCGAGCGCGGACGTGATGGGGTTTCACTACGACACCAACTACCTGTTCAGCGAAATCATCGATGATCGGGCCATTCACCGCGCGCAGTTCGGGCAGACGCTTTCGGTGTCACATCCGATCCGCCGGCAATTCGGGCTAGGAGGAGAAATCTGGCATTTCACGCAGCCGTTTCTGCGCAGCCACGCGATCGGAACTCTATGGGCACTCAGCTACACGGCGAAGAAGAACCTGGTATTCGACATGGGATTCAACCGAGGACTGACGAACACGTCGACGCGATGGGAGGTGTTCGCCGGGTTCACTTACCTGCTGCCCAAGAAGCTGTTTCGCTAACCGGCATGAGAACGGGCATGGGCAAGGAAGTTTTGTTCCAGGGATAAACCAATGGAGATCACGTCAATCGAGTCGTTTCTTCCGTACTACAAAAACATTCGGGAGCGGACCATGCGCGTGGCCCGGGTGATTCCGCCCGCGATGATCGAGTGGACGTACGCTCCCGGGAAATTCACGCTGGGCGACCTGTTGCGGCATATCGCCACCATCGAGCGCCACCTGTGGGTGGAGATCCTGCAGGGCAAGCCGAACCGCTACCGCGGATGCGGGCGCGAACTGGCGGACGGATACCAGAACGTGATTGCCTACGTCGAGCGACTGCACCAGGGATCGATCGAAATTATTTCCCGCCTTACGCCCGAGGACCTGCAGAAAAAGTCCATCACCCCGGATGGTTCGCCGATCAGCACTTGGAAGGTGCTGCGGCTGATGGTCGAGCACGAGATCCATCATCGCGGCGAGATCTACATTTACCTGGGAATGCTGGGAGTGAAAACACCTCCGCTGTACGGGATGACTTCGGAGCAGGTGATGGACCGGGCAGCGAAGGCGTAGTGGGATGGTGTGAGTTCGGAACCCCGCGATGGAAGAACCCACGGCAACGAAAAAGCCCCGCCGCGGCGGGGCTTTTGGCTGGAAAGAACGTTAGATAGAAGGGCGGCCAAGCTTGGTTACGAGATTTGCCACCGCCACGACACCGGCGACGCAAACCGCCGTCAATGCAAAAACCATGGGTCACTTCTCCTGCTGGGAATGGATACAAATTAGACGGCGTGAAGGCGTCGTAAGTCGCAGGAATTTACTCGAATCAAACCTGAATCCCTCCTTACGATCGGGATGACATGGGTTCGGATGTCGATGGGTGCAAAGCGATCAGGTTGGTGTAAGGGCTGTTCAGCGGCTTGATTCGGTGATTGCGAGGTCGCGGCGGCCAGCTTTGGCGCCGGCGCGCTCGACGCGGTTCCTGCCATTGTCCTTGGCGCGATAGAGAGCCTGATCAGCCGCCTCGATCACGCGCTCCGGCGTGAGCAGCCGCGTACTCGATTCCGCCACTCCCATGCTGACGGTCACATTGGTCCGGGTCTTGGCGCTGCCCACGGGACGGCGGCCGGGCTTGGTATAACGCCGCTCACCGCGCCGGCGCTGGCTGCGGTCCGGCCCGCGCACCATGAAGCTGGACTTCGCAATCGATTCCCGCAGCTCATCCAGGTGCTCAACGCAATCACCCGCGTGGCGACCGGGGAAAACGATGGCGAATTCTTCGCCGCCGAAGCGAAACGCTTGACCTCCGCCTTTGACCTCTCCCAACCTCCCGGCAACCATGCGCAGAACCTGGTCGCCGGTGTCGTGGCCGAAGGTGTCGTTGAAGCGCTTGAAGTGGTCCACGTCGACCATGGCGATCGAATATGTGTCTTGCAACGTGAGCAGGGCCTGGTTGAAGGCGCGGCGTCCGGGCAGCCCGGTCAATTCGTCGTGGAAGGCAAGCAGGTACGAGGTCTCAACCAGGGCGGCGGCAAAGATCAGCACCCCGGTCGCCAGGTACAGCGAGGACGCACGCCCGGGGGTGGCGGCCGTCAGTCCGGCAAAGGCGGCGCAGATGCTCCAGAAAAACGCGCTATCGACCGGCTTGCGCAGCAGGGTCATGCGCATGGCCAGCCATGCAGCGGCGCCGGCGAAGGCCAGCAACGCCAGTTGCGGCAGCGGCGTCCAGGCAAACAATCCCCGGGGCAGGTAGGCGCGCTCGGCCCAGCGGGCGAATTCAAAGTTCTCCGGACGGGCGAGCACGACCAGGGCGATGGCCTGCACCGAGATGATGCCCATGCCTGATCCGACCGACGCCAGCTTCAGGCCGCATTCGCCAATCACGGAAAAGAAAACCAGGTTCAGGGGAACGAGCAGCGCCAGCAGGGCAAAACCGGCATTGGCCGCCTGCGGCGAGGCGTGCACCAGCAGGAGCAGAGCGCGGTCGGCCAGGAACAATACGACAACGGCAAACACGACGCGGCTGGAGTGGAAGCGCCAGGCCATGGCCAGCGCGCCGATGATCGCCGCCCAGAGCAGGAAATTGACTACGTAAGGCGTGGTGGCGTGGGCCGCCGGGACGTGCGCCAGCGCCAGCGCGGCCATGAGCAGCGCGCCTCCGGGCACGAAAAAAGAAACGAATGTTCTTGCGGAGGCCGAGTGCAAAGCTGCGGCTCCTGGTAGCAGGCCAATTATGAGGGCGGAGGCGGGATGTGGCAGGTGACCGACAGGGTACACGGGGAAATTGGATTGGGGCATTGCAGGCCGGGACCCGCCATCGTCAGAGCCACGGTGTGCCGCCGGTTCGGTACAATATGGCCATGCCGACTGTGGATGACATCATGGAGCGGCTCCGGAACTGCTACGACCCGGAGATTCCGCTGAATATCGTTGATCTGGGGCTGATCTACAACGTGCAGGTGGACAACGAAGCCGACGTAACGGTGGACATGACCCTGACGGCGCAAGGTTGCCCGTCGCACACCGAGATCAGCCGCGACGTGCGCACCACGCTGCTCAGCACGCCGGGGGTGAATACGGCGAAGGTGAACGTGGTGTGGGACCCGCCGTGGACTCCGGACCGGATCAGTCCGGAAGGCCGGCAGAAGCTGGGAATCGAGGAATGAAGGCGAGGCTTCATCCGCTGGGAATCCGCGTTTGTTAGAATACGTTTACCCCACCGGTACGTCGTACTGGTTTCCCCGTCGGGACGTGGCGCAGCCTGGTAGCGCACTCGCTTGGGGTGCGAGGGGTCGGCAGTTCAAATCTGCCCGTACCGACCACTACTTTCCTCTGTACCCTCAGACCGCCTGGGCCAACGCTATCAGGTAATCGGCCTGGGGCGAGGTGAGAGCTTTTCCTCGCTGCGCGTTCACGTGGTTGATGAACGCCTGCAGCTGGCCCGCCTTCGCTTCCTGGGTGGGCGCCGAGCTGATGCCCGTGGCTTGCGATAGG